>DASYTX010000408.1:0-6079 GCA_036001865.1 Terriglobales bacterium | reverse complement strand
CACGAAGTTCGATCCGCGGCCGGAGAGAAGAATGCCCAGCTTTTTCAATTCTGCCATGCGCCTATTTCACCACAACCCTGCCTTCTGCTTCCTACGTCCTGCCTCCTGTTTCCTGCCTTAAACTGTTGCCGTTGCGACTCGCGCTCAAGCTTCTACTGCTGCTTCTGCTCCTGGGGGCTGCGTGGCTGGCCTACGCCTTGTGGCTGCCGCTGGCGCCGGGCGGCGAAAAATTCGTGATGCTGCGTCCGGGGTTCTCGGCGCGGCAGATTGCCGCCGAACTCCAGCGCGCCGGCGCGATCCGCAGCAGGCGCGCCTTCCTGGCATTGCATTATGGGCGCCGGCAATCGCTCAAGGCGGGGGAATACCGTTTCGCCGATCCTGCCAACACCCTCCAGGTGTACGACCGCGTGGCCCGCGGCGACATTTACGTGCACACCGTGGCCATCCCCGAGGGATACAACAGCTACGACATCGCCGCCGCCATCGAGGCTGCCGGGCTGGGCTCGCGTCAACAGTTTCTCGAGTTGACCTGGTCGGAGCTTGCCCTCGTTTCCGATCTCGACCCCAAGGCCACTTCACTCGAAGGCTATCTCTTCCCCGACACCTACCAGTTCACGCGCACGCAAAGCCCGCGCGATATGCTGGCCGCCATGGTGCGCCGCTTCCGCCAGGAGGCGCAGTCGGTGGGTCTGACCTCAAATTTCCATGACGCAGTTACCATGGCGTCGATAGTGGAAAAGGAAACGGGTGTGCCCGAGGAACGGCCGCTGGTGGCGGGCGTTTTCTATAATCGCATCGCTAGGAGAATCATCCTCGGCGCTGATCCCACCGTGATTTACGCCGCGCTGCTGGCCGGGCGCTACGACGGCGTCATCAACCAGTCCGACCTGCAAATGGACTCGCCCTACAACACCTACCGTCACCCCGGGCTGCCTCCGGGGCCGATCTGCAATCCCGGACGCGCTTCGCTCGAAGCAGCCCTGCGCCCCGCCAAAACCGAGTTCCTCTATTTCGTCAGCGACAATCAGGGACGCCACCGCTTTTCCCGCACCATGGAAGAGCATGCGCGCAACGTGGCCGCTTACCGCCGCGCCGGGACGCGCTGATTTTCTTGTCATTCTGAGCGCAGCGAAGGGTCCCTGGCATCGGCAGGAATGTTGATCTGCGCTCAGCATGATAATGGTGCTGGCAGGTGCTCCGCCCCGCTTCGCGGAGCGTATACTTTCTGTTTCGCATCCAAGCTAATCACATGCACTATTTGTATCGTTATCGCGCCTTGCTGGGCCTTGTTCTGCTCCTGCCGCTCAGCGGGTGTCTCTTTCGCTCGCACAAGGTGGAGCCACGCTTCACCACCGCCGCATTGAAGGAGGCCAGCCAGGCCGAGTTGGTGGAGCGCATCAATTCCGAGGCGCAGAAGATCAAGACCCTGAATGCTACTGTCGACATCGCCGCTGCTGTCGGCGGGGCCAGGAAAGGCAAGGTCACCGAGTACAAAGAGATCCGTGGCTACGTTCTGGTTCGCAAGCCGGCGATGCTGCGCATGATCGGCTTATTTCCCATCGTGCGCAACCGCGCTTTCGACATGGTCAGCGACGGCCAGTTCTTCCGCGTGTCAATCCCGGTAAAGAGCAGGTTCATCGTAGGACGCAACGACGTGATCCATCCCTCGCCGCAGCCACTTGAGAACCTGCGCCCACAGCACATTTTTGACGCCCTGCTGCTGCGCGAGATCGATCCCCAGAACGAGATCGCGGTACTGGAAGGCACCACGGAGAAGGTGCGCGACCCGAAAACGAAAAGAGAACTGGAGCAGCCCGACTACACCATCCTGGTCATTCGGCGCGGCGAGAACGGCTGGGCTTTGTCGCGCAAAATCAGCTTCAGCCGCGTGGACCTGTTGCCCTACCGGCAGATCGTCTACGACAAGGTCGGCAACGTGGCCACAGACGCGCGCTACAAGGACTTCAAGCTGTATGGCAATGTGAACTTCCCCTCCGAGATCCAGATCTGGCGGCCGCAGGAGGAGTATTCCATCACCCTGAAGATCCTCAAGCTGCGTCTGAACGAGCCGCTGCGGGACGATCAGTTCGTGCTCCAGCAGCCGCCCGGTTCACAATTGGTGCGGCTGGATGTGCCGCGGCAGTCGGCGGCCTGCTGCGGCGGCGATGGGGACAAGCAGCCTTAACTCAGACCTGATCTAGATATCGCCTGATGAACAAGATGATCATCGCCAATCTGGTGCACCGGCCCATCCGCAGCCTGATCAGCATTGTGGCTGTGGCGGTGGAGGTCACGCTCATCCTGCTGATCGTGGGGCTCTCGCTGGGCATCCTTGATGATTCCAAGCAGCGCCAGGCGGGCATCGGCGCCGACATTATGGTGCAGCCGCCCGGATCCTCATTCTTGAGCGGCATCACCGGTGCCCCTGTGTCGATCAAGGTGGCTGACATCCTGCGCAAAGTGCCGCATGTGGTGGCAGTGGCCCCGGTTGTCACCCAGTTAAGCACGGCGGGAGCGGTGGAGGTCATCTACGGTATCGACCTCGCGAGCTTCGAGGCCATGGGCGGACCCTTCCGCTATCTGGCCGGCGGCCCCTTCCAGGGCCCCAACGACATCCTGGTGGACGATTTCTTCGCCCAGCAGAACAAGATCAAGGTCGGCTCTACCGTGGAAGTGCTCAACCATGAGTTTCGCGTCGCCGGGATTGTGGAGCACGGCAAGGGAGCGCGCAAGTTTCTGCCCATCACCACGCTCCAGGACCTGATCGGAGCGCAGGGCAAGGCATCGATCTTTTACGTCAAGCTGGACAATCCGAAGAACGCCGAGGAAGTGGCCCACCGTATCCGCTCCATCCCTGGGATGCAGAAGTACATCGTGCGCTCATTGGGCGAATACCTGTCGCTGATGACCATGGGCAACATCCCCGGGCTCTCGACCTTCATCAGCGTGGTCATCGGCGTGGCCGTGACCATCGGCTTCATCGTTATCTTCCAGGCTATGTATGCGGCGGTCATGGAACGCACCCGCGAGATCGGCATCCTGAAGTCGTTGGGTGCGTCCAAGGGCTACATCATCAGCGCCATCTTGCGCGAAACGGTGCTGCTGGCGGTGATGGGTATCGCTCTGGGCATCCTGGTCAGCTACGGCGCACGCGCCGCCATCGTCGAACGCTTCCCGCTGCTGCGCGTGATCGTGGCCCGGCAATGGATCGTATATGCCACCGGCATTGCCATTGGCGGCGCTATCCTGGGTGCCATTTACCCTGCCTTCAAGGCCGCGCAGAAGGATCCCATCGACGCGCTAGCGTACGAATGATCAGTCCAGAAGGTCATCGCGCTGCGTTGACTTCCGCTTTGCCCTCGGCTATCCTTTAAATTCACTGTCCTGCAGTGGCCCGCCCGGGCCCTCTTCGTTCGCGTCCCGCGAGTAAGAGGCGAGTCCAGCGGTTTTCTGTGCTTTCTAATTCTGGGGAGAGTTTTTGATGGGTACTTATTTCCCCAAGCAGGGGGAAATCGCGCGCAAGTGGTACGTCGTTGATGCGACGGGGGAGACCCTTGGCCGGTTGGCGGCGCGCGTGGCTCGCATTCTGATCGGCAAGGAGAATCCCAAGTACACGCCGTTTCTCGACGCCGGCGATCACGTCATCGTTATCAACGCCGACAAGGTGCGCGTGACCGGGATGAAGACAGAGCAGAAGCTGTATCACCACTATACCGGCTACCCTGGCGGCATTCGCTCCGAGGGGTTCCGCAAACGCTTCGGCCGCAAACCGGAGAGTGTTGTGCAGGACGCGATCGTGGGCATGTTGCCGCACACCAAGTTGGGCCGCGCCATGGCGCGCAAGCTGAAGGTCTATCGCGGCGACAAGCATCCGCACCAGGCGCAGAAGCCGGAAGCGGCTACGGTCACTCGCCACAGGGCATAAGGTTTCATGCGCAGCCTCACGGAGGCTGCGCAATTCTTTAGGAAGGTTTTACTAGCAGCTAGGAGCTAGAAGCTAAGAGCTATCATGGCAGATCTGGTTCAGTACTATGGCACGGGACGGCGGAAGTCGAGTGTGGCCCGCGTCTTTCTGCGTCCGGGTGACGGACGCTTCACGGTCAACGATCGTCCGTTCGAGCAATATTTCGTAACTGAGGCCCAGCGCAGCCAGGCGCGGCTGCCGCTGGTTGCCACCGATGTTCTGGCCGGCTTCAATATCGTGGCCAACGTGTCCGGGGGCGGCGTCAACGGGCAGGCTGGTGCGGTAAAGCTGGGTATTGCGCGGGCGCTGCTGGAGTTCAACCCGGAGCTGCGGTCCAAGCTGAAGAGCGAAGGCTTCCTCAGCCGCGATCCGCGAATTAAGGAACGAAAGAAGTACGGGCAAAAGGGCGCCAGGAAGCGCTTCCAGTTCAGCAAGCGGTAAGATGGGCAGTAAATCTTCCCGCCACCCGGGCGGTGGGCGGGGTTGACGGGAATTCAATCCGGAGCGGGCATTTTGGGCCGCGAAGGATGCAATTCAACAAGGAGGTATTTTGGCGAACATCACCATGAAGGAGTTGCTCGAAGCGGGCGTCCACTTCGGGCATCAGACCAAGCGCTGGAACCCCAAGATGAAAGAATTCATCTTCGGAGAGCGCAACGGGATTTACATCATCGACCTGCAGAAGACGCTGAAAATGTTCAAGGACGCCAGCAACTTCGTGCGCGAGTCCACCGCGCAGGGCAAGATCATCCTGTTCGTCGGCACCAAGCGCCAAGCGCAGGACGCCATCGCGGAAGAAGCGCAGCGCTGCGGCATGTTCTACGTCAACCAGCGCTGGCTGGGTGGCCTGCTGACCAACTGGGTCACGGTGCAGAAATCGGTCAAGCGGCTCAAGGAATTGGACGACATGGCGGTTGACGGCCGCTACGAGCTGCTGCCCAAGAAGGAAGTCATCAAGCTGGAGCGCGAGCGCAAGCACCTCCAAGCCAACCTTGCCGGCATCAAGAACATGAACCGCCTGCCCGACATCGTGTTCGTCATCGACTCCAACAAAGAACAGATTGCGGTCCGTGAAGCGCGCAAGCTGGGCATCCCTGTGGTCGCCGTGGTGGATACCAACTGCGACCCCACACAGGTGGATTACGTCATCCCCGGCAACGACGACGCGCTACGCGCCATCCGGTTGTTTGCCTCCAAGGTTGCAGATTCGGTAGTCGAAGGCGTGCAGGCTGCGACCGACAAGCAGACCGCCGAGATCGCGGAGTATGCGTCCGCGACGCCCGCCGCCGAAGAGCATGCCGCGCAAGAGCCCGAGGAAGCCGCGGCCGCCGAGGCCGGAGTGGGCGCCGACATCAGTATGGAAGAAGTGCTCGGGCGGCCCGCGCGCAAGCGTCCTCTGGCATCCACCGAGGAAGAAGACGTTTCCGTCGAAACGCAGACCTTCTGAGCTGCTCCCGCGTTGACGGCATCGCACTACATCATGGTTCTGACTCGCCCGCCTGGCGCGGCGCGGGTCGATTTGTGCAGGGATGAGGTGAGTCTTCCCGCTGTGCTGCGGAATCTAATTCAACGAACTCTTAGAAAGGTTTGATTGAAATAATGGGTACGACAACGGTGAACATCACGGCCGCCCAGGTGAAGGAGCTGCGGGAGAAGACCGGCGCTCCCATGATGGATTGCAAGCAGGCGCTGACCGAGGCCCGCGGCGACATGGAACAGGCCATCGTCCTGCTGCGCAAGAAGGGCCTGGCCAGCGCGGCCAACAAAGCCACCCGTGTGACCAGCGAGGGAGCGGTGGCCAGCTACATCCACGCCGGCGGCAAGATCGGTGTGCTGGTCGAGGTGAACTGCGAGAGCGATTTTGTAGCCCGCACTGACGAGTTCAAGAACCTCGTCCACGACATCGCCATGCACATTGCTGCCAGCGATCCCAAGTTCATCCGCAAGGAAGACGTCACTGCAGATGACTACGAGCGGGAGAAGGACATCTACCGCGCCCAGGCCAAGACCACGGGCAAGCCCGACCACGTGGTGGAGAAGATCGTGGAGGGCAAGATGGAGAAGTTCTACGAGGAGGTCTGCCTGTACGAGCAGCCCTTCATCAAGGACCAGGCC
>DASYTX010000407.1:0-2317 GCA_036001865.1 Terriglobales bacterium | reverse complement strand
ACGGCACGGCTGATATGCAGGATTGGTGGGGAGTGCTTCAAGGAAACCCCCGAATTGGGCCTGCGGCTTTCTCTGGTCGCGAGCGGCGCTCGCCCGTCCGCCGGCGTCCGGCTAGTATTCCATCGTTCGATGCCAATTCCGGTGCCAATGGGGAGGTAGCCATGTCTGCCGGACTCGAAAAGGTTGACGACCTTCAGCAGCGCCAGCAGGTCGACGGGACATTTACGGCGCGGCTCGCAGCATTGCTCTGTCGCAAAGGCCTAATCACTCGTGACGAGGTCGATGGGATATTCAGCGGCCTCAAGGCACCTGCAGCTCCCGATGCGTCCGACACCGTGAAGCGCCTAGCGGCCGTCGGCGGATTTGAAGCCGCACGCCTAGCGCACGTATTCGAAGAATCTCTCTGAAAAAAAACCCCGCCAGTCGGTACCGGCGGGGCCGCATTGGGGAGTCGGCAGTTTCTTACGCGCGACCGGATTCTGGCGCGGTTCGGTTAAAGCCTTGCTAAAGCAGCCGCACTACCCAGCGATTGCCGCTCCGTGTGGCTGCGCAGCCCGGATCTTCTTAATCTCATCGCTGACCTCCAACCACTTTTTGCTCTTCTCGGCATATCCCAGAACGAGGAATGCGTTGGAACGCATGGCGGCTCGATCCGCAGCGTCAGTGGGAAAATTCCTGGTCATGGCCCGAGCCAGGACGTCGACATCGCCGTCAAAGACATTCATGGGGTCCATCTGCCGAATTGATGCAACGCGGGCGGCGCCCGCCCTCAAGCGCGCCGCACTGCCACAACGGAGGGCAGCATCAGAAATTCCGCGCGTCAGCTGGCGTACTCGGTTAGTGAAAGCTGAAGAACGAACCCGACTAAGCGACAGCAAGAACAGGCACCGCCTCGGGGGAAGGCGGGGCCTGGGCAGCAACGCAATCAACGTGCGGATCGATATTCCGCCGATCCTATCAGCCGGCGACCAACGAAGGCCTAATGGACACGGTTAGGTCAAAGTGAATGCGTGCGCGGCCAACACAACGGGCCTCTCTACCGAGCCAACAGCCGTCGCACGCTCTTCGGATTGAGGCCTGTGGCCGTCCAGCGCAAGCTTCCCGGCGATGTACCGCAGGCTCTTCCCGCGGCCGCGCATACGCTTCGCCCTGGTAATGGCAGCCTGTTCGGCCTCGTCGGCCACCAGCTCCCCACCGCCTCCGGCGCGGAACCCAAAAGGCGCCCGCGTGCCGCCGAGGAATCGGCGCGTGCCTTCTGGTCGCGCTTCACCTGGGTGAAGAAACGCGGGTGTTGAGCCGATGCAGTTTGTGACATGCGTTGCCACCTTTTCTGCGCCAACCCCCGTTACCAACCAACGTGTGGCGCCGAATTTTGTTCCGCTCGCCACCGGCGGCGCGCTTTTTACGCCCTTGCCGCCGCTCCTGGCCGGCGTATGATTTGGGCAGCGGCCTGCACAATCGACCGCTTCAACGTGTAGTGCCAACACACGCACGTTGACCGATCACGCACTAGCCCCGATCCGCACCGGGGCTTTTCTTTGGGCCCGGAATGCGCTCCACTGCTGGCATGGCGCGCATCCACTACCCCACGCGTCGAGAGGCCGAGCAGCGTCTTCACCACTGCGTCGATATCCCCGTTTCACCGATGGTCAGCCGCGGCCAGCTCTACGAGATGCTGGCGTGGTGCCGTGAACACGTGGAAGCCGGAGCGTGGACCAAGCACGGTCGCAGCCAGCGTTGGGCAGGCGAGCCACCCCAGAGCTTCGTCCGGTTCTACTTTGCGAGCGAGGCCGCCGCCGAGGCATTCAGGCGGCGGTGGGGCGGTGTTGTCTGAGATCGACATCTGGCGCGCTGCTATGGTGATGGTGAAGCGTTATGCCGATGACCCCCTGGTGCTTGAGGCGATGATGCCAAGCGTACAAGCGGTGTTGTCTACGACTCCCGGCCTAGCGGATGATGATAGCCACGATAAGAGCGATCAGCAGCCATAGCCGAAGGCTGGCTGCGACGATGAACACTAGTCGCGTCCTCGGCGACCATCGCTTTTCCAGCTTGTCGTCGGTAGTCTCCATACGCCCAGGCTGAAGCCTCGGCTGCAGAGGAAGCCTCCCACACGTTTCTTATCGTTGCGGTAATCATCTCGCCGCGGATCGGTGGCGTCAATATTTGACTTGCGGGCCGGACTTGACGCGATGGCAGCACAGCGCGATCTCGGCGCCGGGTGGACAGGTAGCCACCGCCGCCTGACTGCCTCAATGCACCGCCTCTCCCTCAGCGGGCTTCTGCGCCTGCAGCCGCTCGATCGCGTCCAGGATGC
>DASYTX010000406.1:0-5016 GCA_036001865.1 Terriglobales bacterium | reverse complement strand
TGGGAATTCATCGCAAAATCAGGCCGCGAGGCTGAGTTTGACCAGGTGTATGGCCCGCGGGGCGAGTGGGCGCGGTTCCTCCCCAAGGGTGAAGGCTATGTGCGGACCGAACTGCACCGCGACACCCAGCAGGCGAACCGCTATCTCACGCTAGACTTCTGGACCTCGGAGGCCGCCTACCAGGCCTTTCGGGCTGAGCACGCCCAGGAGTACGCAACCATTGATCGTCGCTCAGAAGCACTCACGGAGCGCGAAACCTGCCTGGGGACCTTCCTGGTAATACCCTGAAAAACGGTGCACACCGCCTCCGCTAACATTTGCCCCGTCCACCGGTCTAAATGGAACGAAAGGCTGCGCTTGCACGCGGTTTACGGGAACCGTTTCTCGCGAATTGCGTACTGCCACTAGGAGCTGTCTCGCAAAGGCGCCGGTATTGATCGGGTGGGAGCGCGGGCCCTTCAGGCCCGCGAAAATCCTTGCCCTGCCGAGGGCTTTAGCCCCGGATCAGCAAAGAGGTAGGACGGTTTCCACAAGAAAGCTGCTTGCTGCACAACCAATGAACCTCCGCGAGATCCTCCGCCAAACGGTGGGCGCCATGCGCGCACACAAAATGCGCAGCTTCCTAACCATGTTCGGGATCATCTGGGGGATCGCGTCCGTCATCCTGCTGGTGGGCCTGGGAAAGGGCTTCAACCGCGACCAGAAAGAACGGATGAAGAGCCTGGGCATCGACCTGGTGATCGTCTGGGGCGGACGCAGCAGCATGCAAGCCGGGGGCTTTGCCGCGGGGCGCGAAGTGCGACTGAACATCGACGATGTCCATCGCATCAAGCAGGAGTGCCACCTGATCAAGACGGTGAGCCCGGAACTGCGGCGGCCGGTCCCGCAGGTGAGCGCGCACAATGCCGCCAACCGCCCGGTGCGCGGAGTTTGGCCGGAGTACCAGCGCTTTCGCTCGCTTAAGGTAAGCGAGGGCCGCTTGATGACGGACGATGACGAGCGCGAAGCCCGTCGCGTGGTGGTGCTCGGGCTGGAAGCGCGCCAGCAACTTTTCCCCGGCAAGCCGGCCGTGGGCGAGAAGCTGACCATGGCGGGCGTGCCCTACACCGTCATCGGCGTGCTGGAAAAGAAGAAACAGAACGGCAGCTACGGCAGCGGGCCCGACAATACCCAGTTGTTCGTTCCCTACTCGGCGATGGCGCGCGACTTTCCGCCGCCGGAGCGCCCCGGCATCTCTCGCGGCTGGATCAACAATTTTGTCTTCGAAGTGGCGAATCCAGAGGAACACGCGCAGGCAGTGGCCCAGGTGTATCGCGTGCTGGGTCGTGCCCACCACTTCGATCCCAAGGACGAAGACGCGCTCTTCATCTGGGACACCATGCGGGGCTCCAAGCTGGTGGCGCGCATCTTCGAGGTCATGACCCTGTTCTTCGGCGCGGTGGCGGTGATGACGCTCTCGCTCGGCGGCATCGGGGTGATGAACATCATGCTGGTGTCGGTCACGGAGCGCACTCGCGAGATCGGCATCCGCAAGGCCATCGGAGCGACGCGCGCCGACATCGCCCGCCAGTTCTTCGCCGAATCGGCCACGCTTACCTTAATGAGCGGCGTGCTTGGCTTTACGGTTGGCGTCGGCCTCTGTGTGCTTCTAGGAAACTTGCCGTTGCCGGAGTTCATTCCCCACCCCATCATCTCGCCAGTGGCGGTGACGGCCTCGTTGATCACGCTGTCGCTCATCACTGTGACCGCCGGCATGTATCCCGCGCAGCGCGCCGCCGCCCTTACCCCGGTGGAGGCGCTGCGCTACGAGTAGCACGATGAGAGATATCGTTGCCCAGGGCTGGGTCTCGCTGATGCGCCATCGCATGCGCTCCCTGCTCAGCATGCTGGGCATCGTCTGGGGACTGGTCACCGTGGTGCTGCTGTTGGGCTATGGACAGGGCGTGGGCGAGAGCGTCTTCAGCGCGTTCAGCGGGATCGGCAACAACGTGGTGTTCCTGTGGAGCGGGCAGACCAGCATGCAGGCCGGCGGACAGCGCGCCGGCAAGCGCATCCGCTTCCACTACCAGGACGCGCAGGCCATCCGCGAAGAGGTGCCGCTGGTCAAAGCAGTCAGCGTGGAGGAAGACGACATCCTCGGCTTCAAGTACGGCAACCGCGTCGTCTCCGTGATGACCCGCGCCATTCAATATCCTTACCGCGAGATGCGTCGCATGGAGATCGCCGATGGTCGTTACTTTGAGGAGAGCGATTTCGTGGAGCACCGGCGTGTGGTTATCTTCGGTCCTAACGCCGCAAAGAAGGTGCTTGGCGGACGACCACCGGTGGGAGAGCACGTCTCCATCGAGGGCCATCTGTTCGAGGTCATCGGAGTGCTCGGACTCAAGATCCAGGACTCCTCAACCAACGGTCCCGACAACGAGAACGCCTTCGTGCCCTACGAGACCATGAGCGACATCAAGTACATCGAGTATCCCGACATGATCGTCTTCCAGCCAGTCTCGCCGGAGCTGAACAAGAAGGCGCTGGCCGCGGTGCGCGCCGTGCTGGCTCGACGTCACCAGTTCGACCCGCGAGACGATAAGGCCACGCCGGAGTGGGACACGGTCGAAGACAGCCAGGAGCTGAAGCAGTTCTCCATTGGGCTGCAGGTACTGCTGGGGCTGATCGGCGCGCTGACCTTGGGCGTGGGCGGGGTCGGCGTGATGAACATCATGCTGGTGTCGGTGACCGAGCGCACGCGCGAGATCGGACTGCGCAAGGCGGTTGGTGCGCGCCGCCGGCAGATCCTGGTGCAGTTTCTGGTGGAGGCGCTGGTGATCACTTTCGTGGGCGGCGCCGTCGGCATGCTGCTGGCGGTAGCGCTCGCCCACTTGATCCCGCCCATGCCGCTCTACTCTGCAATGTATGAGACCCCCAACAACGAAGGCGACATCTTCCTGCAAACGTCGGCGCTGGTGATGGGCGTGTCGTTCGCGATCCTGACCCTGGTGGGCGTCTGCTCCGGCTTCTGGCCGGCGCTCAAGGCCGCGCGCATGGACCCCGTAGAAGCGCTGCGCTACGAGTAAAGAGTAGCGCCGGCGTCCCGCCGGCTGTTACGGCGGCCTCCGGCCGCCGCGCCTGTCATGCTGAGCGAAGCGAAGCATCCCTACGCGCTCATCTACATTACGGGTGAAATCCGTCACAAGTGAAACCATTTGCCGCTCCCAATCCCCTGCGACTAGACTCCCACAGCATGCGTGCCATGGTGCTGGAGCAGCCGCGTCTTGCGGAGGAGAATCCCCTCGAACTGCGCAACCTGCCCGTTCCCGAGCCGGGCACAGGCGAGATTCGCATTCGCGTGCGCTACTGCGGCGTCTGCCACACCGACCTGCACACCGTGGAAGGCGATCTCGGGCTGCCCAAGCTGCCAGTTGTGCCCGGCCATCAGATAGTTGGCACGGTAGACGCGTTGGGCGAGGGCGTGCGCGCCTTCCATGAGGGCGACCGCGTGGGCGTGCCCTGGCTTTACTCCACGTGTGGGAAATGCGCCTTCTGCCTGAAGAGCAATGAGAACCTCTGCGACTTCGCCCGCTTCACTGGCTTTCACGCCGATGGCGGGTATGCCGAGGCGATGGTCGTTTCGGAATCTTTCGCCTATCCCATACCACAGCAATTCTCCGACGCCGACGCTGCGCCGCTGCTCTGCGCCGGAATCGTCGGCTATCGTTCGCTGAAGCTGAGTGGCGTGAGCCAAGGCGAGCTGCTCGGGCTTTATGGCTTCGGGGCCTCGGCCCACATCGTCCTGCAGCTTGCCCGCTACAAGGGCTGCGAGGTGTACGTCTTTACGCGCAGTGAAGCGCACCGCCGGCTCGCGAAGAAGCTCGGCGCGGTATGGGTGGGAGAAGCAAAGGACGATCCCCAGCATCAGCTCGATGCCGCCATCATCTTCGCTCCCGCGGGCGCGCTGCTGCTGGACGCATTGCGCGTACTGCGCAAGGGGGGCACCGTCGCGCTGGCCGGCATCGCCATGTCGCCCATCCCAGAGATGGACTATTCGCTGCTCTACCACGAACGCGTAGTGCGCAGCGTGGCCAACAGCACCCGCGACGATGCTCGCGAACTGCTGGAACTGGCGGCCGAGATTCCGGTCCAGACTGAAATTCAGGTGTTCGAGCTGGAGCAGGCTAACGCCGCGCTACAGGCGCTGAAGCACAGCCGGATCGAGGGCGCGGGCGTGCTGTGGGTCGCGAGTTAGGATGAGACTAGAGGCTGTCTCATGACTGCTCTCACCGTTGTCTTGCGGTGGGAGCGCGGGCCTTCAGGCCCGCGAAAATGCCCGCTCTCCCGACGGGCTTCAGCCCCGGATCAGCAAAGCGTTTATGAGATTGCTTCTAGCGAATTGAGCTTGTGATGGAGCGCTCGTCCAGCCGGGTTAGCCCCGCGGCAACCGCGGCGTCCACCGCTTGGTGGAATTCGTCATAAGTGATGCCGCGGTTGATCTCCACAAATTCCTTGTCGTTGACCCGGGCCTCGGGACGATACTGCGCCATCACGTTGACGTAAGTGTCAGGCCCCAGCTCGCGCGCGATCCATTGCATGATCTCGGCAGTGCCGGCGATCTCGCCCGGCATCACTAGGTGGCGGATCATCAGCCCGCGCAGGGCGAGACAGTTTTCGTCAACGACAAGCTGCCCCACCTGGCGGTGCATTTCCTTGATCGCGCGCCGCGCCGCTTCCGGATAGTCGCGCGCCTTCACGTAGCGCAATGCCTGCTCCGGCTCCCAGAACTTGAAGTCGGGCATGTAGATGTCGATGAGGCCGTCCATCAGCTCGAGTGAGTCGAGCGAATCATAGGCGCTGGTGTTGTAAACCAACGGCAGGCGCAGCCCGCCCTCGACCGCCAGCAGCAGGCCTTCGAGGATCTGGGGCACCACGTGCTCGGGCGTCACGAAGTTGATGTTGTGGCAGCCGCGCGCTTGCAGGCTCAGCATCATCTGCGCCAGTTGCTCCGGACGCGTGACGTTGCCTTCGCCC
>DASYTX010000405.1:0-20401 GCA_036001865.1 Terriglobales bacterium | reverse complement strand
CCATCGACCCGAATATCCCCCAGTGCAACCACATCAAACTCAACGGAGTCCGCTGCGGCTCCCCTGCCCTCAGAGGCAAAGACCTCTTCTACTTCCACAACCGTGTCCGCGAGCGTCACCAGTCCTACATCCCCTTCCTCGAGGACGGCAACTCCGTCCAGTTCTCCCTGGTGAAGATCATGCGGGCCATCATGGACGACGAGATCGACCCCAAGAAGGCCGGCCTGCTCCTCTACGCTCTCCAGATCGCCGCCACCAACATCAAACAGGTCCGCACCGAGCCCTACTGGGACAAGGTTCGTCCGCCGCGACCCCTTCGAGCGCGCCCTCATGCGCCAGCTCAAAGCCCTGCGCAAGCCCCCGCAGAGCGAAATTGCTCCCCCTCCGCCCGCCCCAAGGAGGAGACCACCGCATGACGTTGCTGTCGCTTATCGCTTATCGCTGCCCTTGGCTGCCTTCGCTTATTCCTTTTCGCTTATCACTTTCCACTTTTCGCTTTTCACCGCCCGGAGGCTAGAGGCTAGCAGCCAGCAGCTAGTGGCTAGCAGCTCATTACGATCGCTTATTGCTTATCGCTTATCGCTCCTTCGAATGCAGCTAGCAGCTAGAAGCCAAGAGCTAAGAGCCAAAGGCCAAGGGCCAAGATCAATATGGGACTCTGGTTCCGCCAAATCCTTCTTAGGCAGCTTGCCAGTCAATTGCAACCGTCGTTCAATTCAAGGACTATGGTCACTGCACTGCACGGGGAGATACTCGATGTCCAGCACCATCGTTGATCAGCCCACGCCAACCACCACGGCCGACCTACCGGCTCAGCCTGCTAGCGCTCCAGCGGTCTGGACCCCAAGTCTTGTTACGGCGATGCTCAGCAGTGCCAAAGGGATAAGCGATCTCATCCTCTCCCCGGGACGGCCGCCCCAGGTAGAACTGCACGGTCGCCTGCAGGCGGTGAAGATTCCTCAAGTACCGCTGCTGACCGCGGACCACACCGCGCGCATCGCCGCCGAACTGATCGGCAACAACCGCCAGGCGGTTCAAGCGCTCAAGGAACAGGGTTCTTGCGACTTCTCTTACAGCTTGCCTGGGCATGCCCGCTTCCGGGTGAACGTCTTCCAGCAGCGGGGCTCCTACGCCATCGTCATGCGCGTGATTCCCATCAAGGTGCCCGAATTTTCCGACCTGAATCTTCCCGCGGAGCTGGAAAAGGTCCCCGAGCTGAAGAATGGCATCGTCCTTGTGACCGGCCCTACGGGCTCGGGCAAGTCATCAACCCTGGCCGCCATCATCAACAAGATCAATTCGGAAAAAGCTGAGCACATTCTCACCATTGAAGACCCTATCGAGTTCCTGCACGCCCACAAGCAGGGCACCATCCACCAGCGGGAACTGCACAGCGACACGCCCAGCTTCGCCGCTGCGCTGCGCGCGGCCCTCCGGCAGGCGCCCAAAGTGATTCTGGTGGGCGAAATGCGCGACAAGGAGACCATCGAGATCGCCCTGACCGCTGCCGAGACCGGCCACCTCGTCCTCTCCACTCTGCACACCATCGACGCCTCACGCACGGTGGAGCGCATCATCGGCGTCTTTCCTCTGGGAGACCAGCAGATCATCCGCAAACGCCTCGCGGCGTCATTTCGTTACTTCGTTGCGCAACGGCTGCTCCCACGCAAGGACGGTAAAGGAAGACTGGCAGTGCTCGAGATCCTGAAGTCCACCATGCGCACTCGCGAGTACATCGAGAAAGGCGAGGGAGAGGGAAAAACTCTGCTGGATGCCATGCGCGACGGAGGCGTTGAGGGCATGCAGGATTTCGACGGCGCCATTGAAACCCTGGTCCGCTCCCGCGCCATCGATCTGGAGACCGGGCTGGCTTATGCCAGCAATCCCGGCAACCTGCGGCTGCAGCTATCCGACTTCTCCCCGGACGCCGCGCCCACACCTGCGGTCGAGACGCCCTCACCCAGTGGCGGAAAGAAAGAACAGGAGCTCGAGGTGGAGCGCTAGCAAGGGGGCAGCCCGGCGCCGCTTATTTCAGCGACTCACGATCGAGTAACAGCGACGCGGTCTCTGCCTTCGAATTCCGCGGCGCAGCTGATATCCGCCTGCGAGGAGCGGTAAACGGCTTGAATGGTGGCCAGGGACGGAATCGAACCGCCGACGCCAGCCTTTTCAGGGCTGCGCTCTACCATCTGAGCTACCTGGCCACTGTTGTGGCGGGTCTGTGAACGCGCGCGGGATACGCGCGCCAGAATAAAAGCAGAGTGGCTTCCGAGAACTCGATTATAGCAACCTCCTCATACTCGCTCAAACCGCGGCGCTAGGGAGAGCGCGCGGTGACGAGAATGCAAGAATTTCCTGGTCCAACGTTCTATCATCGAATGACTTCCCTGAGGCAGGAGACTGCAAATGACAAAGATCTTGGCTGCTACGTTGGTTCTGTTCTCCATGGCGGCTAACGCACAGGAGAGACCGGCATTCACGGCGCCGGCCAACAGTGTGTACGTGGGAGCAGACGGAAAGTTCGAATCGGCGCCCGACACCGCTGTCATCACCTTCAACATTGCCGCGCAGGACGACTCATCGCGCGAAGCCTACGAGCGCGGACGGCAGGCCGCCGAGCAAGTCCGCCAGGTGTTGCGCAAGAACGGCGTCGACCCTGCCGGCGCCGAGGTCGGCTTCTTCTCCCTGCAGCCGGTCTATGACTACCGCACGCCCAAGCGCAAGCTGGTGGGCTATCGCGTGAACACCAGCGTGACTGTCAAACTCAAGGACTTCACCAAGGTAGGGCCCATCGTGCAGCAGTTCGCCGATATGGACGTCACCGCTGACCAGAACCTCCACTACACCTTAGAGAACATCGACGCCGCCAAGGTCAAGGCGGTTGAGGATGCCTTGCAACGGGCGCGCAATTCGGCCGCCGCTGTGGCCCGCGCCGGCGGACGTGCCCTGGGCGACCTTTCCTACGCTTCGGTAGACGTCTACGAACCCATAGCGCCACCGCCTATCCCCATGCGCGCCATGAAAGCTGAAGCCGCAGGAGCGCCACCGCCTCCGACCGCGGAATTCGCTCCCCAGAAGATCACGGTCACGGCGCATGTGAACGCCCTCTTCCTGCTGAAGTAGGTTGCAAGGACTCAGCTGCGATGGGCCTGTGCTACGGACGCGAGAGCAGCCTGGCAAACAGGCCCTTGCTCTTGGCTGCAGGCAGGTTTAGCTCCGCCAAGATCTTCTCCACCTCGGGCTCGGGCAGCGGCGAGACGTCGCGGCGCAGCCGGAGCAGCTCCAGAAAGGTGGTGAAGCGGTCGATACAGTAGAAGCAATTCTGTACGTGCTCTTCGGCCAGCTCGCGCTCGCGCCAAGTGATCTGGCCGTTCACGATGTCGTTAAAGGTCTTCAGCGACGAGCACTGTTCCGTGCGTGCGGTTTCCGCTTGCTCCATCAGCACGCGGGCGGAGATCACGAATACGTCCGGCGTGGCCCCAGGGATAACCGCGGCCAAGCGCTCATCGCCGACCTTCTTCACCGCCTGCACGGTGGCGGCTGCGTTCATCATGATGGGGGCGATCTGCTCGGCGGTGTAGCCCTTGATGATGAGCCACAGCATTTCGCGCTCTACCAGGGGCAGGTCAGCCATGATCTGGCGAAGCTGGTCGAGCGACAGTTGCGGTGTGGGAACGCGCGCCACCTCGCGTCCATAGGCGAAGACCAGGTCGCGAAGCGCCATCAGGAACTCGCGCTCGTTGCTGAAACGCAAACCGCTGAACCAGCCAGCGCTGTCCGCCTGGGCGCGGCGGAAGACCGCTGCCATGTGCGCATCGAGCTCAGCCGTCAGTGTCGGGAAGTAATGCTGCAGCAATTTGCCGGCGATCCCGGCATAGTCGCGCACGAAGTCGTACCAGCCCTGGCGCTCGCCACGCCGGCAGTCTTCAACCATGGTGAACACAGTGCGGATCGCCATCGCTCACTGGTGGTGGATTCTAGCAGGGCGGTACGGAGAGCGCGAGATTAGCGAGTGTCCGCCGGTGGCGTGAGCACGGGACGCTTGAGGGTGCGGTTGCGCTCCACGGGAACGAGATCGCGCGGGGCACCGGTCAGTCTGCTCTCTTCCAGAGTCAGCGGACGCTGCAGGACCATCTCGACCGTGGTGCCCGAGTCCAGGCGCACGTCTTTCCCTCGTGAAAGCAATACCGCGGCCAGCCCCACTCCAGCGCCTACTCCGGCGCCAATCCCCGCGCCCTTGCCGCCACTGCTCAGACCACCTATCAGCGTACCCGAGGCCGCGGTTCCCGCAACCGTTGCCGCTTCTGCGCCTGCCTGGCCTTCCGACTGGATAGTGCCTTCCTTGTCCTTAATCTTCGTGTCGTCCGCCTCGGGGACATTCTCTACTGCGCCCGGCAATGAGACGGTGTAGCCATTGGGGAAGATCATGGTGGTGAAGTGGAGCAGCACTTCGGCGCGGCCGCTGACCCGTCCCGGCCGCTTCACCCGGCTGATGACACCCTGCACGTACGTGCCTGCCGGGATGAGAATGCGGTTGTTATGAGCGACAGGAAACGTGCTTTGCAGGTAGACACGGTCGCCGGTGCGCGCGTTCTTCGTGCTGATGGAGTGCTGCAGGGCCAGCGGCACTCTCGTTCCTGCAGGGACTGTGATTGTCAGCGGCGCGTCTGCATCAGCCTCCCGTGCCGAGGTATCCTGCGGCGGATTTTCCTGGCCGATGGCGAGAACAGATAGCAGCAGAAGACACCAGGCGAAACGCATAGCCCACCTCGTAAGGCCTTTACGGTACATCAACCCAGGAAGTAACCGAAAGTGGCGGCCTGCCGAGATCACTTGGGCGCCTTGTATTTCTTGAGGCCATGTGGTGCCCACGCCTTCAAGATCACCTCCGCCATCCTACCCAGCAGCAAATAGGCTTCATTCTCCGGAGTCCAACGCTGGTCCTGGTTCTCCCGGGTGAATGCGGAGATGATGATTGGCCCGTCGTTAGTTTCCACCAGCGCCACGTCGTTGCGTACTTGGTCGAGGTCGCCAGTCTTGTCCATGATGGCCGAGGGGGCCTCGGTGAAATCAATAGTCTCGAGGAACCGCGGGATCATGTTGCGGTATTGTTGGTTGCGCAGAATCTCCAGCATCCGCTGGCAGAGCTTGGGGTCGCCCAAGTCGCAACGGTAAACGCTCTCCATTACCGCGGCCATCTCCCGTGCCGTGGTCTTGCCCAGGCCGAAGCGCTTCTGATCAGCCGGCGCCGGGCCCACGACGGGCTTGCCAACCTTCTTATATAGGTGCGTGTTCTTGAGCCCCATTGCCGCCATGCGCGCGTTCACGGCCGGTATGGTGACGTGGTCGATCACCAGATTGGTCGCGGTGTTGTCGCTGACGATGATCATCAGGACGATTGCATCCTCCAGTGTCATCTCGACGCCCGGCCGCAGGAATCCCAGCACGCCCGAGCCAATGGTCTGGTTAGGTTCATCCAGTACCACTTTTTCTGACAGGCTGTTTTTCCCTGCCTTGATCTGGGCGAAGGCTTCCACCATGATGGGCAGCTTGATTACCGAAGCGGTGGGCACGGGCGTGTCGGCGTTGATGGCCACTGTAGCGCCGGTCTTAAGTTGCTTGGCGTAGAGGGCCACCTTGCCGCGGTGCCGCTGCACCATGCTCTCAAGCTGCCCTTGCAGGTCAGCAGCAGATGCCAGCGAAGTAAGCAGCAGGACAACCAGAAAGGCGTTCACGAGGACCTCGGCTCTTATCGGTAGCGCAGCCATAACACTACTTGTACAACAGATACCTGCGACGGAGCTTCCGGAACCCGGTCAACGGCCCGCGCCACTGCCGCGAAATCCGCCGCGGATCTTCTCCCGCCAGCAGCGCCTTGAATGTCATTTGGTTGGCCAGCAGATCATTCACTCTTTGGATCTCGAACTCCTTCGGATATAGCTTGCCTAGAGCCGCAGCCAGCTCACCGCCGAGCAGCGGCGAGTCAAGCCCTTCCCGGTCAACTATGACGATCTTCACACCTCCACACCGCTGTTTAGCATGGGTACTGGAGCTGGGCGTAAATTCTACCGATACGAAGCGCACCCCGGGGATGCGGCGGCGGTTTAGGAACGCTGCGAGGGCATTGCCGCTGATCCATGGCGCGCCGACCACTTCAAATGGCATCTCCGTTCCCCGGCCCACAGAAACGTTGGTCCGCTCCAGCAGTGCCACGCCAGGATAGAGCGTCGCTTGTGTCAGCGTGCGCAGGTTGGGCGAGGGCGGAACCCATGGCAGCCCGGTGGCGTCATACCATTCGCGGCGACGCCAGCCTTTCATCGGCACTACCCTCAGCCGAGCGCCGATCTTGCGTTCGTGGTTGTACAGCAGTGCCAGTTCGCCCATGGTCATGCCGTGCCGCACCGGCAGCGGGTGGTAGCGAATAAAGTCTGAGCGCGTGGCATCCGATACCGGCCCTTGCACCATGCTTCCAGTGATGGGATTCGGACGGTCGAGCACGAAAACTTCAGTGCCGGCCTGCGCTGCGGCTTCCAGAAAGTAGGCCATGGTCGTCGCGTAGGTGTAGAAGGCCGCGCCCGCATCCTGCAGGTCGATCACAATGGCATGCAAGTCCCTCAACAACTCCGGCCGCGGCCGCCGCTGCGCTTCCGTCTTGCCATAGACACCGTAGATTGGAATACCGGTGGTGGCGTCGCGTGAGTCAGGAATGTCAACGGTATCGAGTGCACCAGCAGGCCCGTGCTCCGGACTGAAGATCGCTGCCAGCGAGATTCCCGGCGCGCCGGCCAGCAAGTCGATGGTGCGTCGGCCGCCTGAGTCCATGCCTGTGTGGTTTGTCAGCAGCCCGAGCCGGGTTCGCGGGCGCCCGCGCCGCAATGGCTCGAAATTGGCGGCGACGAGGACGTCGATGCCTGTCTGCACGCTTGGGGGGCGGGGTGCTGAGGCTTCAACAGGGGCGCGCAGAAGGCCGCAGGCCAGCACTCCGAGGAGCACATGGACGGCAGCTGTTTCCCAGCAAAAACGCTTGAAGCGGGAAGGCACTCAACAGAGATTATGCAGCGCTCCGCGGCTGGCCGCCCGTTACTTCTTCAAATCTTCCATCGCCTGCTTGACTTGCTGCATGTAGGGACTTTTGGGATCGGCCTTCATGAATTCTTCCAGTTCGCGCAGCGCTGCCTGCTTGTCATTGGCTTGCCTGTACAGGTCTACCATCAGCAAGTGCATGGAGGTAGGGGCATGCGGTGCGTCGTGAGCGCGCCGGCCGAACTCCAACGCCTTCGCCAGCTTGCCCATTTTGTAGTAGCACCGGGTCAGTTCATAGGGAGCCTGCCAGCCCGTAGGATCGAGTCGAGTTCCCTCGAGCAGCGCTGTTTCAGCTTCCCGAAAACGTTTCTGGTCCAGGTAAAGCTTGCCGAGCATGGTGTGTGCCATTGCGAGTGAAGGATCCAGCTCGATGGCTTTATGGTAGGCAGAGGCAGCCTCGTCCAGCCGCTTCCGGCGATAGTGAACCAGTCCTAACATTGCGTGGGCATGGGCGAACTTTGGATACTCTTCGATGGCCTTCTCGAGCAGTTTGCCGGCAGCATCGGGATCTTGGTCAATTCTCTTCATTCCCTCCTCATAGCGCTGACGAGCTTGTGCAGGCGCGACCAAGTAGGCGGCAGAAACCGGATTGGTGGAAGTGCCGCCGGCTGTTGAGGCTGGGACCGGTTTCAGCAGCACAACAACCATATGCGTAACGCCCGGATACACATCGACATTTTCACGATGTGGTTCGTAATCCCTGGCCGAAACTTGAAGATAGTAGTTGCCGCGTGAGACACCGCCCATTCTGGCAGTACCGGTTCCGTCGGTGAAGCTACGCTGGCTGTCCACCGCCTGTCCTTGGGGAATGATTCGCACTTCGGCCTGGAAGACCGGCTGTTCTGTGCCGACATCTTTGACCTGGACGTTAACCGTGGCTCCACTGGTTTGCGCGGCCGCGTCAGCCGCGGCACTGAGATACAAGCCAACTGAGATCACCGCGGCTACGGCGGCGTGTGTGCGGAATCCACCCACCATGTGCCACCTCCTAATTAAGAAGAGTGTAGCTAGCCGACTAGGATTCACGTCCAACGCCTAACAGTACTCCATTCGTCCCATAAAGGTTAAAACGAAACTACCATTCGGCCCATCTAAACGAATCGATTCTGAGCGCTGGAAAAGCGCATGAACAGTGCCTTTCCGGCTATGGGTGGGCCGAACGGCTCCACATTCCGATATCCCATTTCTAGAACCATTTGAGTTTCGGTAGGGCTGAACTGTCATCTCGATTGGTGTCCCTTCCACATCAATGCCTTGCCTTGCTGAGTTCTTGGCTTGCCAGTTGCCCTTACAACAGCAAACTTTTCTGACCTCTTTCCAGGTTGAGAGGACGCAGTAACTGACTCGGTCCAGTAACCAAGACTGGACAACCTTTGAAGGAGGAAAGTCCATGAGAAAAGGCTTTAGAAGGGCCCCAAAGCTGGTTTGGGGGTTGGTGGTGGTCGTGTCGCTGTGCGGCCTGCTCATCGCCCAAACGCAGTTCGGAACAATCAGCGGTAAGGTCACCGACGCTAACGACGCTGTCATTCAAGGCGCCAAGGTGACCATAACGAACCTCGGCACGCGCACAACGGATGTAACCCAGACCAACGATGATGGCCTGTTCGCCGTGGGTGCGGTACCGACTGGTGAATACGAGATTGCGGTTGAGAAGGAAGGCTTCCGCCGCAGCGTTCGCAAAGTCAAGATGGAAGTCGCACAGCGCGTAGGTGTGCCCTTCGTGCTTGAAGTAGGCGCGGTAAGCGAAACCGTGGAGGTCACGGCCCAAGCCGTCACCGTCAACACGGTATCGGGCGACATCTCGCGCGAAATCACGGCGAGCGAGCTGGAGAACCTCCCGCTGCTCACGCGAAACCCATATGCACTGGTGGCGCTAGCTCCAGGTGCGGTAAATACCGATGTCGCCAACGGCGACAATGGTGGCGGCAATAGCCCGATTTCGGTCGCTGGAGCGCGCAATCGCTCTGTCAACTTCCTGCTAGATGGATCCGAGAACAACGAGACGTTCTCCACGGGGCCGAGCACCATTGTGCCCGTGGACGCGATCCAGGAGTTCAAGGTCCAAGCCAACAACATGACGGCCGAATTTGGCCGCAACACGGTCCAGGCTAACGTCGTAACCAAGTCGGGCACGAATAGCCTGCACGGTAGCGCTTACGAGTACTATCGCGGCTCTGCGCTTTCCAGCACCCCTGTCGAAGAGAAGGTCAACGGCATTCCCAAGGGCAGGTATGTGCGCAATGTGTTTGGCGGCGCGCTGGGCGGGCCGATCGTCAAGGACAAGACCTTCTTCTTTGGCGCATTGGAAGCTACCCGCGTCCGGAGCCAGGGTCGGAACTTCTACTATGTACCAACTCAGGAGTTCTTCGACAACGCCTCCATCAATATGCAGGATTATCTGACTGCGGGTGGAGGCCTGCCAACACCGCTGCTTCCGGGCCAGTGTCTAACAGCTAATGACATCCTGACCGCCGAAGGAAGTGCGGGCCCGCTAGTGAACTCGCAAACTGGCGCCCCGATCCCGGGAACCACCAACCTGTTCTGCCGCACCTTTACCACCGTTCCGACCGATGCTGGGGGGGAAACGGGCCAGAACACTTGGTCGATAGTGGGGAAGGTCGACCATCACTTCAGCCCCAACACCACCCTGAGCGGCCGCTACGCCTGGTATCGTCAGTTGTTCCCGGTCGGCGCGGGCAGCGACAGCCCGTATTCCGACTTCAACACCGATGCGAGCTTCCGCAGCCAGAACGGCACGTTGACCTTGACGCACGCTTTCAATGAGAGGCTGTTCAGCGAAAGCCGTGTTTCCTACAGCCGCACGGAACCACAAGCCCCTCTTGGCGCGGCGCCGGTTACGATTCCGTGCTTCCAGTACGCGTTCTCCGGCAGCCTTGGCACGGGGGACCAGATGGTATTCCCGGGCTACTTGCCTGCGTTCTGCTCCGGCTTTGCTATCCCCAGCGGGGGTCCACAGAATACATATTCCGCTTACACGGGCTTCACGTTCACTAAAGGGCGTCACATCTTCAAGTGGGGCGGTTATGCGCGGCACCTGCGCGACAACCACACTTTCGGTGCATTCGCCAATGCCAACGGTGTGGGCACGTCCATGCAGAACATGTTGGGCGGTATCGCGGACGGGCTGTTCTCGGTAGGCATTGATCCCAGGGGTCACGTTCCCGGCGAGCTCTATGACGTAGCCGTGGATGGACCTATCGTTGCTCCGAGCTTCACCCGTCACTTTCACTACAACGAGGTTGCGCTCTACGCGGAAGACCAGCTCAAGCTTCATCCTAGATTCACGCTCACGCTGGGCATGCGCTGGGAATACCTGGGCGTGTTGCATAGTCCCGGTGCAGAGAAGATCCTTGACGCCAACCTGTACCTGAACGCCGTGGGCGTAGCTAATCCTGGCTCGAAGAGCTTGTTCGAGCAGATCCGGGATGCCCGGTTCCAGCGTGGGCAGAACTTCTTCAACCAGGATTGGAACAACTTCGGACCCCGCCTCGGCTTTGCCTGGGACATGTTCGGCAAAGGCCGCACGGTGCTCCGCGGCGGCTACGGCATGTTCTTTGACGCGAACTTCGGCAATGCCCTGTTCAACGCCATTCAGAACCCGCCGAACTACGCGGTCATCCAGTTCTTCGGAGCACCGTCGGTTCCGATCGGGCCAAACCAGTACGACAGCCTGGCGCAGGCCTTTGGAGGTGGCGGCTCTTTCCTCATCAGCAGCTCTGCTCGCATGCTGAATAAGGACATGGAGACCGCTTATAGCCAGCAATGGAACCTTACCCTCGAGCACGACGTTTTGGGGAAAGGCATCATCGCCTCGGTTGGCTATATCGGAGCGAAGGGTGACAAGCTGTACTCGCTGAACAACCTCAACCAGCGCGGCTCCTGCATCATGCTTGGAGACCCAGCGTGTGGCACCCTTACCCGCTTGAACACGACTGGGCTCACCGGTATGAACCGGCGCGCCAACGAGAGCTTCTCGCGGTATCACGCTCTAAGTGCTGAGCTGAAGACCCGTGAGATCGGACGCACAGGTTTGCAGTTGAACAGCGCCTATACCTGGGCACACTCGATCGACAACGCCACGTCGTTCTTCAATGATTCGGCTTTCGATGGGAACGGGAACTTCGGATTCCACGATCCCTACAATCCCTCGTTCGACAGGGCTAGCTCATCGAACGATATCCGCCATCGTTTCACGATCAGCTACTCGTGGAACATTCCTTGGACACGAAACCTGACGGGAATCGCCGGCCAGATACTGGGCGGCTGGACCTTGACTGGCATTTATCAGGCGCAGACCGGTGCGGCTTTCAGCGTGTATGAAGATAACTTCAGCGCGTTCGGTGACCAGTGTAGCCGCAGTGGCGCTAACGCCTGTTATCCGATATTGGTTGGGGCCCTCCCCAGCCAGGATGGCAGCACAGCGGCGTTAGATTCACTGGGTAACCCTATTCCGAACCGGTACAACCTGTACGACTTCCGAGGGGCGGATGGCGTGGCGGGCACGGCGGATGATCCGTTGCTCTCGCTCTTCGACTTCTGCGGAGGTGATCTCCTCTGCTCCCAGCAGCTTTACTTCCTGGGACAGCCCGGGCCGTTCTTGCCGCGGAACACCTTCCGGGGCCCCGGTTACTGGAACATGGACTTTGCCGTGTTGAAGGACTTCAAGCTCCCACGTGAGGGCATGAAGCTGCAGTTCCGTGCGGAGTTCTTTAACCTGCCCAACCACTCCAACCTGTTCGCTGATCCGAACACCAACCTACTGTCCTCGGGTCAGGTCCTGGCGCGCCGTGGCGTACCTCCGGGACACGAACTAAGCGGAACGGTGAACGAGCGGCGCAACATCCAGCTTGCTCTCCGGTTCCAGTGGTAATTGGTCGGGAATGAAGCTTGGGACGGGCTTCGGCCCGTCCCTTTTTCTCTTCCCGCAGCTCTTGTGTCGATCTGCTCACCGCGCTCTGCAGTACTATAGTTGTTGCCCACCATGAATAGGATTCGCAGCTTTGGCCGCTGTGCCGGTCACCGGTGAGGCCCTACTTGCCGAAAACTATCTCCTGCCGGACGAGTTCTCTGGTCGCGGACTTCGGGCAGCAGGACAGAGTTTTTTCACAAGCATTTGCCTTGCTGACCGAAGGAACCGCTCAGCGCGCTTTCCCCGGTGCGGCGGTCGCCGTCACCCACAACACCCGACTGGTCGCGCTGCAAGGCATAGGCCGGTTCACCTACGAGCCCGACTCGCCCGAGGTCACCACTGACGCCATCTACGACCTCGCTTCACTGTCCAAGGTCGTAGGCACGACGACTATGGCAATGCTCCTTTACGAGCGGCGCCAATTGGATCTTGACGCTCTCGTGGCAGATATCGCTCCGGAATTCGTCGGCCCTGATCCCCGTCGCCAGCAGGTCATCGTGCGTATGCTGCTGGCGCATTCGTCCGGTCTGCCCGCATACGAGCGCCTGTATGAGCGCGCGCGGACAGGGGACGAACTGCTGGGGGCCGCGTTCGCCATACCACTCGAGGGAGAACCCGGCACGCGGGCCGCGTACAGCGATATCGGGTTCATCATTCTCGGCGAGTTGCTGGGGCGGATCGCCGGCGAGCCGCTGGATGTTTTCTGCAACCGCGAGATTTTCCAGCCCCTGGGGATGTCGGATACGCATTTCAATCCACCGCCAGAGTGGAACCTACGAATCCCGCCCACGGTTGACGACCGCAAATTCCGCCACCGTGTGGTCCAGGGCGAGGTACATGACGAGAACGCCAGCGTGATGGGCGGCGTCGCCGGCCACGCCGGCATCTTTTCGACCGCCGCCGATGTTGCCCGCTTCGCGCATTGCATGCTCCAGGGAGGCCACCCCATCTTGCGGCGCGAGACAGTTGAGCTCTTCACGACGCGCCAACCGACCCCGGCAGGAACGTCCCGGGCTCTGGGATGGGACACCCCGTCCCAACCATCGCAGTCCGGGCGCTACTTTTGCCCACGCTCTTTCGGCCACCTCGGCTACACCGGCACCTCGTTGTGGATTGACCCGGAGCGGCAGCTCTCGGTTACGCTGCTCGCGAACCGCACCTGGCCCGACGGCAGCTCGCAGAAGATCAAAGAGGTTCGCCCGCGATTTCACGACGCGGTGGTGGAAGAGTTGGACAAGCTCAAATGAGCAGCAAGCCGTCGAAGCTGGACCTTCGCAAGCTGGCGACCGAAGGCAAGAATCTCGCGACTGCGGACCTTGACACGCGCCCGACCCTGGAGATCGCACGCATCGTCAGCGCAGAGGACGCCAAGGTTGCGCCCGCCGTGGAGCGTGCGCTGCCAGAGATCGCGCGCGCGATCAATGCCATAGCCGAGTCGCTTTCGCGCGGTGGCCGGCTGATCTACGTCGGAGCTGGCACCAGCGGACGCATCGCCGCGCTGGACGCTTCCGAGTGCCCGCCAACCTTTAACGCCGACCCCAGCATGGTGCAGTACGTTATTGCCGGCGGCGAAAAGGCGCTGGGCCGCGCCGCTGAGTACAACGAGGACTCACGCGAACTGGGCCGTCGCGATCTCGCCCGCAGAAAGCCTACCCGGAAAGACGTAGTGGTTGGCATCTCCGCGAGCGGGCGGACGCCCTACACCATGGCAGCGCTCGAGTATGCGCGCAGCCGAGGTGCACGGGCGGTTGCGGTCACCAGCAACCCCGGCTCGCCACTGGCCCTGGCGGCAGACATTGCCATCGCTGCTGAGGTCGGGCCTGAGGTAGTGGCCGGCTCCACTCGCATGAAGGCGGGGACCGCCCAGAAAATGATCCTCAACATGCTCTCCACCGGCGCCTTCACAAGGCTGGGATACGTGTACGGCAACCTCATGGTTAACGTGCACCTCAAGAACGAGAAGCTGCTGAAGCGCGGCATCAGCGTCCTCGAGCGCGCCGCGCAGGTGGACCGCATGACCGCAGAACGTGCATTGAACCACGCCGACCGCAGCGTGCCCGTGGCTCTGGTCATGCTCAAGGCTGGCGTCAGCAGGACGGAAGCAAAGCGCCGCTTGCGCGCAGCACGCGGTAATGTCCGCCGGGCCATCGCGGGCACGTAACGGCTCCGGTTCTTCGGGCATGCGCGGCGCACAACCACAGCAATTCTGGCTAGAATGACTTCAGCAGCAGAGTAGGGCCAACCCCCACAATGGACAAATTCGTTATCCGCGGCGGCAATCCCCTGGTCGGGACGGTGCACATCAGTGGCGCGAAGAACGCTGCCCTGCCCTGCATGGCAGCGGCGCTGCTGACCGACGAGCCCGTCATCCTGGAAAACATCCCCGACGTTCGCGATATCCAGACCACGCGCAAGCTGCTTACCGCCATGGGAGCGGAAGTGGAACTGGGATACGGCCGCGCCCATCACCGCACCACCATCGATTGCAGCAACCTGACCAATCCCGAGGCGCCCTATGAGCTGGTGAAAACCATGCGCGCCTCCACCCTGGTGCTGGGCCCGCTGGTGGCGCGTAGAGGCTGCGCTCGCGTTTCCCTCCCCGGCGGCTGCGCCATCGGCGCCCGCCCCATCGACCTGCACATCAAGGGACTGGAATCGCTGGGCGCGACCATCACCCAGGAACACGGCTACGTGGAAGCCCGTGCGGACCGCCTGCGCGGCGGCCACGTGGTATTTGACAAGATCACCGTCACCGGTACCGAGGACGTTCTAATGGCCGCCACCCTGGCCGAGAGCGAGACGGTGATGGAGAACTGCGCCCGCGAACCCGAAGTCGTGGACTTGGCGGCGCTGCTGAACAAGATGGGGGCCAAGATCGAGGGCGCCGGCACGTCGACCATCCGCGTGCAAGGCGTCAGCCGGCTGCGCGGTGCGCGCCACCGTATCATCGCTGACCGCATCGAGGCAGGCACCTTCGTCATCGCTGGTGTGATGACCGGCGGCGACCTCATCGTCTCCTCCTGCGACCCTGCGCACATCGCCGTGCTGTTGCAAAAGCTGGAGCAAGTGGGCGCCAAGATCAAGATCGGCCCTGACTCGGTACGAGCGATAGGCGATGGCCCTCTCAAGGCTGGCAACGTGGACACCGAGGAGTTCCCAGGCTTCGCCACCGACCTGCAAGCACAATACATGGCGCTAGCCACTCAGGCCGAAGGCACTTCCGTCATCACGGAGAACATCTTCGAGAACCGCTTCATGCATGGGCAGGAACTGGTTCGCATGGGCGCGAACATCAAGGTCGAAGGATGCCGCGCAACCGTGCGTGGCAGCACTCCGCTGAGCGGCGCCGCCGTACTGGCCTCCGACCTCCGTGCTTCCGCCTCGCTGGTGCTGGCCGCGCTGGTGGCTGACGGCGAGACCATCGTTGACCGCGTCTACCACATCGACCGCGGCTATGAGCGCATCGAAGAAAAGCTGCGCGGCGTGGGCGCGCAGATGAAGCGCATCGGTGAGATGCTGCCGAGGAAAGCGGTGCTGGCGCCGACCACCTAGCCAAAGGCCGCCGAGACAAGAAAAGGCCACGCTCAAACGCGTGGCCTTCTTCACTGAATTACTTTGTCTGCTGTGGAGGACCTACCGTCGGCCGCGGCCGTCGCCGCCGCGTCCACCGCGACCGCCACGACCACCGTTGCGGCCTCCGCGCCCGCCGCGACCACCTCCGCCGCCGTGCGGACGCCCGCCCCCGGGCCCACGGTCGCGCTGCGGCTCCGCCACCCGGTTGTAGTTAGGCTCGTCCGCGTCGTGGGGCACACCTCCTTCGATGGTTAGGGTGGCCGCACCTTCGCTTGGCTCGCCAGCGGGGCCGCCCATCTTGGCGCGCTGTTCCCTCAGGATAGCTTTGCGTGAGAGCCGGATGCGGTTGCCCTCCACCGCCAGCACCTTCACCAAGATCTGGTCGCCTTCCTTCAGCTCGTCGCGTACGTCCTTGATGCGGTGCTCGGCCACTTCGCTGATGTGCAGCAGGCCGTCGGTTCCGGGGAAGATTTCGACAAAGGCGCCGAAATCAGCCAGGCGCACCACTTTGCCAAGGTAAGTTTTGCCCACTTCGGCAGTGGCCGTAATGTCGCCGATCATTTGCAGCGCGCGGTTGGCTGCGGCCTCGTCGACTGCGGCCACGTTCACCCGCCCGCTGTCCTCGACGTCAATCTTCACGCCGGTCTGCTCGATGATGCCGCGAATGACCTTGCCGCCCGGGCCGATCAGGTCGCGGATCTTGTCCACCGGAATGGTGAGGGTGTAGATGCGCGGAGCGAAGGGCGAAATCTTCGGCCGCGGCTCGGCGATGGCTTCCGCCATCTTGTCGAGGATGAACAAGCGCCCGCGCCGCGCCTGTTCCAGCGCCTCGCGCATGATTTGCGGCGTGATGCCCGCCACCTTGATGTCCATCTGTAGGGCGGTGATGCCCTGGCGAGTGCCCGCTACTTTGAAGTCCATGTCGCCGTAGTGGTCTTCGGCGCCGGCAATGTCAGTGAGGATGGCGTACTGCTCGTCCTCTTTCACCAGGCCCATGGCGATGCCCGCCACGGCAGACTTCAGCGGCACGCCCGCATCCATCATAGCCAGGCTGGCGCCACACACCGTCGCCATGGACGACGATCCGTTCGACTCCAGGATGTCCGACACCACGCGCATGGTATAGGGCCAGTTCTCTTCTGTCGGTAGTAGCGGCGACAAGGCGCGCTCGGCCAGCGCCCCATGTCCGATCTCCCGGCGTCCTGCGCCGCGCAGGAACGCGACTTCGCCCACGGAAAACGGCGGGAAGTTATAGTGCAGCATGAAGCGCTTCGAGGCTTCACCGGCGAAGCCTTCCATCCTCTGCATGTCCTCTGAGGTGCCCAAGGTGGTGGTCACCAGGGCCTGAGTTTCGCCCCGGGTAAAGATGGCGGAGCCGTGGGTGCGTGGCAGGGTGCCGACCTCGATCCAGATCGGCCGGATCTGGTCGAAGGCACGCGCATCAGGACGCCGCTTCTGCCCGATCATCTGGTCGCGAAAGATACGTTCGCGCAGGGCTTCGAAATACTCGGCCAGCTTCTTGCGGCCCGCCAGATCCTCTTCCGGAAGGGCCTGCATCAGCTCCTTCTTGAGCGCCTTCACCTGGGTGGCGCTCACCTGCTTCTGGTGCGTCGACGTGTCGAGCGCATCCGTGAGCCGCTGTCCGATGCGCGCCTTGAGATCATCGTAGTAGGCCTGGTCGAACTCGACAGGTGGGACTTCCCGCTTGGGCCTGCCTGCTTTCGCGGCCAGGTCGGAGATGGCCGCACAGATCTTTTTGATCTCGGCGTGGGCGAACTCGATGGCATCAACCACGGTGTCTTCGCTCACCTCGCGCGCTCCTGATTCGATCATCACGATGGCATCACTGGTGCCAACCACCATGATGTTCAGCAGGCTCTCCTTCATCTCCGCGTAGGTAGGATTAATCACAAAGCTGCCGTTGAGCAGCCCAACGCGCACCGCGCCTATCGGTCCCAGGAAGGGTATGTCGGAGAGCGCGAGCGCGCAGGAGGCGCCGTTCACAGCCGCGACGTCGGGATCGTTTTCGTTGTCAGCCGAGAGCACCAGCGCGATCACCTGGGTCTCAGCGCGGAAGTTCTCCGCAAACAGCGGACGGATGGGGCGGTCGATCTGCCGGCTGGTGAGGACTTCTTTCTCCGTGGGACGGCCTTCGCGCTTGATAAATCCCCCGGGGATGCGCCCACCCGCGTAGGTGTACTCGCGATAGTCCACCGTCAGCGGGAAGAAGTCGATGCCCTCGCGGGGCTCGGGCTGGGCACAGGCGGTAGCCAGCACAACGTTGTCGGCCATGCGCACCACGGTGGCGCCGTGGGCCTGCTTGGCCAGATGTCCAGTTTCAAAGGAAATTTGCTTGCCGCCGGCTAGCTCTACCGTGGCTTCGTGCTTCATTTCGGAATCCTTTCAGGAGTGCGTTGGGGTGAATTGCGGAAGCAGGACGTAGGCGGGGACACGATGGAGCTCACTGACGCCCTTCAGCCCTTCCAGACACACCACGTCCGAGCCGCAGCTTCGGCTCCCCTGGTGGGGAAACCGCTATTTGCGGATGCCCAGTCTCTGGATGACCGCTTTGTAGCGCTCGGAATCGTAGTTCTTGAGGTAGTCCAGCAAACGCCGCCGCTTGCTGACCATGATCAGCAGACCGCGCCGGGACGCGTGGTCTTTCTTGTGGGTCTTGAAGTGCTCCGTCAGCTCACCGATCCGTTCGCTGAGCAGCGCGATCTGCACCTCCGGACTGCCAGTGTCCGTTGCATGCGTGCGGAAACGGTCGATGACGCTCCCTTTTTGCTCCTTCGCTAACAACTCGTGCACTCCTACTCTCTTAATTCATCCTTTCAATGTTCTCTCTGAGATTAACATGCGGTTGCGCATGTGTAAAGGTGAGGACCGGCGGACAAAAATCGCTTCTTCGCCACACGTGCGGCATTGCCCAGCAACACTCGCCTGTTTTCATACTGTCTCCAAACAGCAGCCTCTACTACTGAGCCAGCAGCTCACGCTTGCCGCCCTGAATTGACATCGCGGTGCCCATTATTTACCATTTATGTAAGCGAACAAACGGCGAACACACTAGGAAAATGGCGCAGGCTGCCGCTCAAATCCCGCCGCTGTTTGAGGCCGCTAGCTCCCGCTTGGTTGGCATCGCCCGCCTGGCCGCGTTAGGCGAATCGCTCGAAGAGCACAAAGACGTCGAGTACTTCACCTTGCCGGTTCGTTCGCTGCTCAACCGCTGTACCTCGCCGCGCATGCCCTTTACCTGGACTATCAATCCCTACCGCGGCTGCGAATTTGCCTGCAAATACTGCTACGCGCGCTACACCCACGAATTCATGGAGATGCGCGACGGCGTGGACTTCGAACGCAAGATTTACGTAAAGCAGCAAGCAGCCTGGCTGCTGCGGCGCGATCTGAAGAGAGTCAAACAGGGCGAGGAGATCGCCATTGGTACTGCAACCGATCCCTACCAGCCCGCCGAGCGCCGCTACGAAATTACGCGCGGAATACTGGAAGAACTGGCGCAACACACAGGCCTGGAGGTCGGCGTGGTGACCAAGTCCCAGCTGGTGCTGCGCGATGTCGACGTCTTACAAAAGATTGCCGAGCGCAACGCGATCTTTATCAACCTCACCATCACGACGCTGGACACGGCGTTAGCACGGACCCTCGAACCGCGTGCACCCCGGCCCGACCTGCGGATGGAAGCCGTGCGCCGACTCAGTCAAGCTGGTGTGCCTGCAGGCGTCATCGTCGCGCCTGTGGTTCCAGGCATCACCGATTCACCGAAACAGTTGGAAGAAATCGTGCGCGCTACGGCCGAAGCCGGCGGACATTACGTCTTCGCCAACCCACTTTTCCTCAAGCCCTGCTCGGCGAGTATCTTTTTGCCGTTTCTCAAAAAGGAATTCCCGCACTTGGTGAAGGATTACCAGCAGCACTACGCCAGCCGCGCTTTCCTGCCGGCGGCTTACCGCAAGCGGATCTCTAGCCTCATGGCTGCTTTGCGGAAGAGACATGGATTCGCGTCGCGCGAGGGCAGAATGGAGGAGCGGCCGCACCGCCAATACTCTGCTCCGGATCAGATCGAGCAGCTCGCGCTCTTTTAGCTTGGTAAGTACCAGCTTGGAATTGCGCCAGCCGGCATTGGCAAATCAGCAAATCACAAAATCTTCTTACTTTCTCCATTTCGTTCCAATCCACCATCCCAGCAGCAATCCCGCACCGATGGCGGCCGCCAGCCGCTTCTCTTCGCCAAAACGGATGAAGCGCGTGCGCGTGGCCGTCACCTCGACCACACCCACCGGCAGCGCCGCCACCCCGCCTCCGCCGCCACCGCCTTCCTCTCCCGGACCGCGGAAATTGCCCTCGTTTGGTGCCGGGCCACCGACTGCCTTCATCCGGCTGCCGAAGCCGCCGCCAAACCCATACGCCACCCGCGCTACTGGCACGATGGTGCGATCAGCGAACGTCACCGGATCGCCGTATACCGTCTTCACTGTGGCGTTGCTCAGCAATGTGTCCTTAAACGATTGCCAGAGACTGCGCGTCTCCATATGACCTCCAGAGGAACCCTCGGCGCGCGCCTGCGCCATGACCGGGGATAGAAGGATAAATTGTACATCGTAGGATAGTTGGGGAATGCAGCGCGTCTAACGAGCCGTTCAGGCCGCTTTGCGTTGGCGCAGCGCCTGAGCCACGACTCGCATGTCTGCTATGAAGCGCTCCGTTTCGCGGCGGCGGGTTTCGTCATCCGGAGCGCGCAACAGTGACGACTGGTGCACAGTGGCCATCGCCAAGCCTTGGCGCATGGGAATGAGC
>DASYTX010000404.1:0-4309 GCA_036001865.1 Terriglobales bacterium | reverse complement strand
TCAAGCCAATCCTGACGAATTCGCAAGCCTTGTCGAAGCCAAGAAAAAGAGACTGGCCCAGGAAACCCATTGGAAGCGGATCTTCGCGGGCAAGCAAGATATTTTGCAGAGAGCAGCCGAGCGACAAGTAAGAACGGGCCTATTGGGACGAGTGGGGATGATGAACTTTGACACATTCCGTCAGCAACGATCGATGGAAGAAGAGCAGTAGACTGTAAGCTCTGCCAACCGAGATCAGTCAGTAGCCACACGAGTGGCTCAAATGCCTTTAGGTCATGTGCCTGAAAGCGCAAACCGCTGAATCTTTGGGTACCCGCGTTGTCGGGAGGACGGCTCATGATCATTACCATCGCCAGTTTCAAAGGGGGCGTCAGCAAGACGACTACAGCCGTTCACCTAGCGGCCTACTTACAGAAACGATCGCCCACCCTTCTGATTGATGGCGATCCCAATCGAAGCGCGACCGCATGATCTAGACGCGGCCAGTTGCCATTTAAGGTGGTGGATGAGCGGCTGGCTGCCAAATACGCCAGGGAATTCGAACACTGTGTGATCGACACAGAAGCGCGTCCCGAGGAAGAAGACCTAAGGGCACTGGCAGATGGCTGTGACCTGCTCGTCGTCCCCACGACACCTGACGCCCTGGCGCTGGACGCCCTTATGTTGACTGTGAAAGCGCTTAATGGCCTCGGTGCGACCCGCTATCGAATTTTGCTATCCATCATCCCTCCTCGACCAAGCAGGTACGCTGAGGAAGCCCGATTAACCTTCTCACCAGAGGTATCCGGCGGTTGGTCGCCTTCCAGAAAGCTGCACTCGCGGGAGTCCCCGTTTATGCCGTCGATGATCCGCTCCTGGCCAGGATAGCCTTGGCGCGGGCATCCATTTCGGCCACGCCCCTGTTTGGCGGGGACCGGCGGCCTGCGTGCCCCCCCAACAGCGGCGTGGCCCTGGGCTCACAGACTGACAGGCAGACTTGTTTGAGGGCCTGGAAAGCGCTACACTTAGGCCGAGCAGATTCGGTCTGGGTGGTGGGCCCCAAGGAGCGGGAGGACGCATGATGGGCCGATACCTTGCTGGAAAACGTGGAAAACAAGGGTGGTTGCCGCTGGCGCTGCTAGCCTTGGCCGTCACTCACCTGATTGCCCAGCGGACCGTGGTGTCCGACAAGGAAGTTGTTTCGGTCTTCAAAGACAAATGCTTGCAATGCCACGGCGATGCCGTCCAGATGTCCAAGCTGGATCTTCGCACACGAGAGTCGATTCTCCGGGGCGGCGAAAAGGGGCCGGCGATCGTGCCAGGCAACGCCGAGGGTAGCCGCCTCTATCGGCGCGTGGCGGGACTGGAGCAACCCGCGATGCCGATGGCGCCGATGCCGGCGCTGAGCCCTCGAGAAGTCGCCGTCTTGAAGAATTGGATCGACCAGGGCGCCCGGCTGGGTTCCCAGGGGCAGCCCGCCACAGCCACGCAGCGCGCCGGCGCCGGCAAGACTTCAGCGGCCAGCGGCTATGGAAATGACTATAAGGAGAAAGTTATCACGGAGGAGGACCGGAAGTGGTGGGCTTTCCAGAGGCCGGTCCGGTATGCTCTCCCAAAGGTGACGGATAGCCGCTGGAACAAGAATCCAATCGACGCCTTCGTCAAGCAGGCCTTGGATCAAAAGGGACTGGCGCCTGCGCTCGAAGCCGACCGCAACACCCTGATCCGGCGCGCCTACCTCGACCTGATCGGGCTGCTGCCAACCCCTCAAGAGGTGGACGCCTTCGTCCAGGATCCTTCGCCTCGAGCCTACGAGAACCTCATCGAGCGGCTGCTGGCCTCTCCCCATTACGGCGAGCGTTGGGCTCGATACTGGCTGGACGTCGTTCGCTACGCCGACAGCTCGGGCTTCGAGCACGATCGCGATCTGGCGACAGCGTGGCGCTATCGCGATTACGTGATCCAGTCCCTGAATGACGACAAGCCGTACAACCAGTTCATCATCGAGCAGCTCGCCGGCGACGAGCTCGATAACCCAACCTACGACAGCGTGACCGCCACTGCCTTCTACCGCATAGGCCCGCGCGTCCGGTTCCGCGAGAAGGATAATCCGTTCTATCGCTACGAGTACCTCGACGACATGATCCGCACGACCTTCCAAGGTTTTATGGGACTCTCCGTGCACTGCGCGCGTTGTCATGACCATAAGTTCGATGCGATCACCCGGATGGACTACTACCGATCAGTGGCGATGTTTTTCGGATTCGTGAACTACGATCATCCGCTGATGCCGAAGGAGCAGGTGCGGGAATGGGAGCGCAAGACGAGGGAAATCGTCGCTGCAACGACGCCGCTGCGAAAAGAAATCTCCCAGATCGAGGCGCCGTATCGACGAGCGCAGTTCGAGGCCAATTCGAAGAAGTTGCCGGAGGAGGTTCAGGCCGCGATCCACACCCTCGCCGAGAAGCGCACGCCCGGTCAGAAGCTGCTCGCGGCTCAGTTCGAACCCGGCAGCGAAGGAGATGGTGACCCGAATTATATGGGCGAGGATCCGGCGTTGTCTCTCATTACCACCGCTGGCCAGCGGCCGCCCAACCTGAACAACACCGGAAACCTATACGGAGCGGGCATCGGAGCCGCCCGTCGCGGTCGTGGCCAGAATCTGCTGAAACTCAGTGAGGCCGATGAGCGGCGCCGGGGAGGGTTGCTGCAAAAGATCGCCGAGCTCGAAAAACAGATGCCCCCTACGCCGTTTGCAGTGGAGGGCATTCGGGATGGCGACTACCGCCTGGCTCCGGACGGCCCGGGCGATGAGCCGTCGCCTGGCAAAACCTATCGGCCGTACTATCCCGACTTAGGGACCTGCTTTCTGCCAGAGCCGGGGACAAAGTACGAAGTTCCGTGGGTGCACTTCGGCTCCAATGGGCTGGTGGTGGAGGAGGACAACAAGGCTCCGATGGTGCAGCCTGGCTATCTGACGGTGCTCACCTCTGGAACGCCGCCCCCGGTGGCGAAACCGCAACAGCGCATGGATTATGTGACCAGCGGCCGCCGGCGGGCCCTGGCCGAGTGGATCGCCTCCCCGGAGAACCCGCTGACCGCTCGTGTCCTCGTGAACCGCCTGTGGTACTGGCACTTCGGCCGCGGCATTGTATCCACGCCAGGCAGTTTTGGAAAGATGGGCGTCCCGCCCTCGCATCCGGAGTTGCTGGACTGGCTGGCGACGGAATTCGTACGCGAGGCTTGGAGCATCAAGCAGATCCACCGCCTGATCATGAATTCGGAAACGTACCGGATGGGCTCGGTGTTTTACAACGCCCGGAACGTTGAGAAAGATCCCGAAAACGTGTTCTTGTGGCGCTACCCGGTGCGGCGCCTCGAAGGGGAGATCATCCGGGATATCATCCTTTCGGCCAGCGGGCAGATCAACCTGGCGGCCGGCGGCCCGCCGTTCTTCCCCTCGCTGCCGTCTCGGGTGCGTGAGGGCTACAATCAGGGAAAATGGATTCTGACGAAAGAGGAGCCGGCGACATGGCGGCGAAGTATCTATTCCTACTGGAAGCGGGGCATGAAGTTCCCGATGTTTGACGTCCATGACCAGCCGGACCAGAACGTGACGACCGAGAAGCGAAACATTACCACGGTGCCGACACAAGCTCTGACGCTGTTGAACAACGAGTTCGTGCTCCTCCAGGCGCGGTATCTGGCCGAGCGGGTGATACGGGAAGCCGGTGGCAGCGATCCCGCGGCCTGGATAAAGACGCTCTATCGGATCGCACTGGGCCGCGAGCCTAGCGGGGCCGAGCTGGCCGGGCAGCGAGACTTCGTGCGGAAGCAGTATGAGTTCCGCGCGGCTAAGGAGAACGCCGCGCTTTCAGCATTGATCGATCTATCGCACGTCATGCTGAACGCCAATGAGTTTGTGTATATCAACTGAGCGAGGAGTCAGATGTCAGAGCCAGGAGTCAGAATTAAAACCTGCGGCTTTCGGCGATCGCGGCGGCGGTAACAGGGGTTGCTGAAGGGTGATGGCTAGGGGTAGATACCGACATGGCGCCACTATGTGACAACAGAATGAGCAAGAAGGTCCGGCACATCAGCCGGCGCGATTTCTGGTTTCAGGCCGGGATGGGAATTGGAGGCCTGGCCCTGATCGACCTCTTGAACCGCGACGGCCTGCTTGCTGCTACGCCCATCTCAAACGCGGTTGGCTGCCTGGGGTCCGAAGGCGTCAAAGATTCCCCATACCTTCCGAAGCCGCCGCACTTTAAGCCTCGGGCCAAGCAGGTGATTCACCTCTTCATGAGCGGCGGGGTCAGCCACGTCGACA
>DASYTX010000403.1:0-12676 GCA_036001865.1 Terriglobales bacterium | reverse complement strand
TACCATGAATTTCTGGATCGGGGGCAAGCCGAAAGAGCTGGCCGAGACACTGCGGCTCGTCGATATCCTGCTGATCAACGACGGCGAGGCAAAGATGCTGGCGGCCGATCCAAGCCTGCCGCGTGCCGCCAACAAGATCTTGGCCAAGGGACCGCAGGCGCTGGTGATCAAGCATGGCGAGTACGGAGCCACCATCTTTTTTCGAGAGGGCGCCTTCGGGCTCGGTACACACCCGTTTCGCGCGCCTGCCCTGCCACTGGAGGAAGTGCGCGACCCCACCGGCGCAGGTGATTCCTTTGCCGGCGGCTTCGTGGGCTATATCGCCGCGCAGGGCGAACTGAACCGCGAGGTGCTCAAGCGCGCGATGTTCTACGGCGGCGTCATGGGGTCGTTTGTGGTCGAGTGCTTCGGCACGCAGCGGCTGCAGAACCTGACGCGCGAAGAGATCGACGCACGCTTCGAGATCTTTCGCGAGCTTACGCATCTCGACGGCGAGCGGTAAGCAGCCCGGCTGGGAATGCCATCAACACGCCAGCGCGATTCCACAATCCTGGCCGTGCTGGCCCTGGCCATGTCTGCTGTCTCCTTCCTGCATTACTTCAGCCACCACGAGATTCTTCTCTACGGCGACGCTGTGGCGCACATGCACATCGCGCGCCGTGTTCTTGATTCCCTGACCCCGGGGCCGTTGCAACTGGGAACGGTGTGGCTGCCGCTCCCGCACATCCTCATGATCCCCTGCCTCGTTTCCGACTGGATGTGGCGTTCGGGCGCGGGTGGGTCAATTCCATCAATGGCGGCATACGTCGTGGGCACGTTAGGCATGTTTCGTCTGCTACAAGATGGCTTGGCTTCACGACCCGCCGCTTGGTTCGGCGCTGCGATTTATGCCGCGAATCCAAATCTGGTTTATCTACAGTCGACGGCCATGACCGAGCCGCTGTATTCGGCGTTGTTCATCTGGACCGTGGTCTTCGTTGCAGAATTTGCGAGGAAGGTCCGGTCGGATCCGCACCGAGCGGCCGCGACGCTGGAGCGTGTCGGCATTTTGCTGGCCGCCGCCATGCTGGCCCGCTATGACGGCTGGTTCCTGGCGGCATTTGTCGTGCCTGTAGTCCTGGCCCTTTTGCGCAGCTCGAGATATCAACCCGAACACAAGCGCTTACGGCGGGCAGCGCGCAATCTTGTGCTGCTCACGGTCTCCGTCGCTGCGCTGTGGCTGGCTTACAACCTTCGTGAGTTTGGAAACCCTTTGGAGTTCGCCATGGGGCAGTACTCGGCGCGGAGCATTGCTGAGCGCACCAGTTCAGGCGTGCCGCATCCGGGAGAGGGAAGTCCCTGGGTAGCGGCGCTCTATTTCCTGAAGTGCGCCCGCCTGAATCTCGGCGAAGCACCTTTGGGTTGGCAGCTGGGCTGGGCAGGAGCGGGAACCTTGATGGTGCTCGTCGCGGCACGACACTTTGCCAGTTGGCTGCTGCTCTGGATCCCGCTGCCTTTCTACTCTTTGTCCATTGCCTACGGCGGCACGCCGGTCTTCCTTCCGGTCTGGTGGCCATTTTCGTACTACAACCTCCGTTATGGATTGCAACTGCTTCCCGCTGTGGCCGCGTTCATAGCGTTCGCTTTTGGACTGATGTGGCGTGCCGGGTCAAGTCGGCGCTGGTGGAGAGCGCTTGCAATCGCGCCGGTGCTGGCAATGGTGCTCAGCTACGTGTCGACATGGCAGGGACCGCCCATCTGCCTACGGGAAGCGCGCGTCAACTCCGCCACACGCATTCCGTTCGAGAGCAAGTTAGCTACGGAGCTTTCACGCCTGCCTGCAACCGCCATCCTGCTGATGTACACAGGTGCCCATCCCGGCGTCTTGCAACAAGCAGGCGTCCCCCTCCGGCAGGTGGTTAATGAAAGCAATCATCCGCAATGGGAGCAAGCGCTGGACGCGCCCGCCCACGAAGCCGATTATGTGATCGCTATCGAAGGGGATCAGGTGGCGCGCGCGGTGGCGGAACGCCCTCAAGGCCTTGAGCCTGTGGCAGTCATCGAAAGCGCGGGCCAGCCCCGCACCACGGTGTACAAGAGCCACCGGCGTGCTGCGCCCCCAGGGCCGGGATAAAATCCAAACAAGATCAGGATGAACGAATGCGCCAGCTGATTCCGTGGCTGAACCTGGAGACCGGTCGTTTCCTCTCGGAAACGATCGTGCGGCTGGTGCTGGCAGCGGTGCTGGGCGGCATCATCGGCCTGGAGCGCGAGACCAAGCGCAAACCAGCCGGGTTGCGCACCAACATGTTCATCTGCTTTGGCGCAGCCATGTTCACCATCCTTTCCTTTCGGCTGGCCGAACAGTACACCGGAGACCATACGCGCATTGCTGCCCAGATCATCCCTGGCATTGGTTTTATTGGCGCAGGCTCCATCCTGCACTCGCGCGGCTCGGTCACCGGCCTGACCACGGCTGCTACCATCTTTGTGGTCGCTTCCATCGGAATGGCCGTGGGTGCCGGCCTCTACCTGCCCGCCATCTTCGCCACGGTGCTCATCGTGCTGGCGCTGTATGTGCTGGGCTGGATGGAGACGCGCTTCAGCCTCAAGGCATTTGTGGTCTCTTACCAGGCGGTTGGGCCCGATGCCGAGGCGATCATCTCCGACGTCAACCACATCCTCGATGAAGAGCATCACGTCATGCAGACCGTGCAAGTCGGTCGTGCCAACCACGAATTTCGCGTGCAGTTCACCGTGGACGCCACGCGTTCCGAGCACGACGACCTGATGCAGCGGTTCCGGCAGTGTGGGTCGATTGCGCGCGTCGAGTCTGAGGCGGTATCTGAACGCGAATGAAGCCTCCCTCCGCTGCCGTGCCGTTCGTCAAAGCGGCGGCCTGCGGCAATGACTTCCTGATTATCGAAGGAATGTATGCTCCAGCCGACCTCGCCGCCTTCGCACGTCGCATCTGCGACCGTCATACAGGCGTGGGCGCCGACGGAGTCGAGTGGCTTTTCCCTACCACAGACGCCGACATCCGGGCGCGACTCTTCAATGCCGACGGTTCCGAGGCAGAGATCTCTGGCAATGGAACGCGCTGCGTGGCTGCGTACTGGATCGCCGAACACGGTGGCGAAAATTTGGTCGTACGGACCGGCGCAGGACTGAAGACCTGCACGCTCCTGGGCCGAAGGGGTAGCTGCTTCGAATTCGAGATCGGCATGGGCGAGCCGCAACTGGGTGACCCGTTCTCCGTAAAAGTTGCCTTCGGCGAGGTGAAGGGCATACCGGTATCTATGGGCAACCCGCATTTTGTTGTCTTCGTGGAGGACTTCGCGCCGGGCTGGCAGGCGGAAGCAGCTGAGCTCGGCAAGCATCACGACTTCAAGTACGGCATTAACGTTGAGCTGGTCCGGGCTGCAAGCAAAGGAGAAATCGAGGCGCGCTTCTTCGAGCGCGGCGTCGGCGAAACCCTGTCCTCTGGCACCGGCTCCTGTGCAGCCGCGGTGGCCGCGATTGCCTCCGGCCAGGCCGTCTCGCCGGTGACGGTGCGCACCCCCGGCGGCGCCCAGACGGTGCGCTGGGAGGGAGAAGTGTTTCTTATCGGGCAGGCGCAACTGGTCTGTCATGGGGAATTTTTCGTTTAAGATGAGCGCAATGTCGCCCCGCAAAAGTTCTCCCGCAAGAACTCCCATAAAACCGCTCACCTTGCAAGCGGGCGACACCGTGGGAATCGTCGCGCCGGCCAGCGCCATTGATCGCGACGCACTGGAGGCCGGCTGTAAGGGCTTGCGGCGGCTGGGATACTCTCCGTTCTACTTCGATTCGATTTTCGAGCAGGATCTGTATTTTGCCGGTTCTGTCCGGCGGCGTGCCGGCGAACTAGAGGAGATGTTCGAACGCGAAGAAGTGCGCGCCATTGTTTGCGCGCGCGGCGGCTATGGTTGCAATTATCTGTTGCCGGAGCTAAATCTAGCGAAGATAGCGGCCCACCCTAAAATCTTCGTGGGATATAGCGATGCAACGAGCCTGCTGACCTACTTCTTCGACAAGGCCAATCTGGTCACATTTCATGGTCCCATGGTGACGAAGGACTTCGCCGCGGCCGACGGCGTGAACCCTGCATCCTGGTTGGGGGCCACCGGCGGAAGCGAGCAGTGGACAATTTCCTCGGCGCGCGAGTCCGGAGCTATTGGGCTGGTGGAGGGTAGCGCTGAGGCCACTCTGTATGGCGGATGTCTCTCTATGCTGGTGTCATCGCTGGGCACGCCATATGAAATCAAGACAGCAGGTACGATCCTCTTTCTGGAGGACGTGAATGCTAAACCTTACCAAGTGGACCGCATGCTCATGCAGTTGAAGCTGGCGGGAAAGTTTGCCGATGTGCGCGGCATCATTTTTGGCGAGATGCTGGACTGTCGGCAGAATGCCGAGCAGAACTACAAACTGGAAGAGGTGGTTCGGAGCGTAGTTGGTGGTTTGGGCGTGCCCGTGGCCTACGGGCTACGCTCCGGCCACGTGTCGCGACAGAACATCACGCTGCCCATCGGAGTCCGGGCAGCGCTGGAGGTGCAAAGAGAAGTGCGCTTGACCATCCTGGAATCAGCAACCTCGCCGGTGGCGGCGAAGGTGGTGCAATGATCGAGCAGAAGCACGCTCACCTGATCGGGGTGTGCGGGACAGCCATGGCGTCACTGGCCGGCATGCTCAAGCAGCGCGGCTTTCGCGTCACGGGTTCGGATGCCGCCGCGTATCCCCCTATGTCCGACTTCCTCGCCTCGCTGGGCATTGCAGTGGCCCAGCCTTATTCGGGAGCCCACCTCAAGCCGCGGCCGGACCTGGTGGTGGTGGGCAATGCCATTTCCCGCGGCAACCCGGAGCTGGAGTACGTGCTGGACGAGCGCATCCCGCTGCGCTCTCTGCCGCAAGTCCTGCAGGAATATTTCCTGCCGGGTCGCGAAACCCTTGTGGTGGCCGGGACGCACGGCAAGACCACCACCACTTCCATGCTGGCGTGGATCTTTGAAGTGGCGGAGAAGCGGCCGTCATTCTTGATCGGCGGGATTGCGGAAAACTTCGGCTCCAGCTTCGGGGTGCGTCAGGGCAGGCACTTCATTATTGAGGGCGACGAGTACGACACCGCCTTCTTCGATAAGGGACCGAAGTTCCTACACTACATGCCCAAGGCGGTGGTGCTGACCTCGATCGAATATGATCATGCCGACATCTATCCTGACCTCGAGGCGGTGAAAACGGCGTTCAAGCGGCTGGTCAACCTGGTGCCGCGCTGCGGTTCGATTGTGGCCCATGACACTGACACCAACATTGACGAATGCGTCGGCCGCGCTTTCAGCCGCGTCGAGCGTTACGGCTTCAGCGAGGGCGCCGACTGGCGCATTGTGGACGCGCGCTACGAACCCGAGCGCACCGCCTGGACGCTGATACACCGCAGCCAGCATTGGGCCGACTTCGAGTTCACTCTGGCGGGCGAGTACAACGTGCTCAACGCCACGGCGGCGGCCGCCATGGCTGCCGGCTGCGGCATCAGCGCGGAGATCATTGCCAAGGCGCTGGCAACCTTCAAGAGCGTGAAGCGGCGCCTCGAAGTGAAGGCCGAAATCAATGGCGTCACTATCGTTGACGATTTCGCCCACCATCCCACCGCGATTGCCGGCGCACTTCGCGCGCTGCGGGCGCGCTATCCCGGTGCGCGCCTGTGGGCAATCCTGGAGCCGCGCTCAAACACCCTGCGTCGCAAGGTCTTTGAATCGGAGTTGGTCACCAGCCTTGCGCTGGCGGACCAGATCGTCGTGGCCAGTGTTTACCGGCCGGAAGCCATTCCAGATGAGCAGCGGCTCTCGGCGGCCGCGGTCGTCACGGGTCTTGGCGCAATGGGCAAGCCTGCATGCGAACTCGCCGACGCCGACGCCATCGTCGCCGCAATCACGCCCCAACTGCGGCCGGGTGACGTGGTCGCTATCCTCTCCAACGGCGGCTTCGGCGGGATTTACGACAAGCTTCCCCAGCGGCTCAAAGCGGCGTCCGAGGTGACCGTGCGGGTGTGATGCGACGCCGAGCTTTCGCCCTCGCGCTCTTCCTGTGCCTCGTGATTGCGGCGGCGGCCGCGGAAATCGAGTATGAAGTCTCGATCGCCAACGCTCGCCAGCACTTGGTGCGCGTCCGCATCCATCTTGGCCCAGGCTCCGCCGAGCGCGACCTGCAACTGCCGGTTTGGAACGCCCTGTACCAGGTGCGCGACTTTGCTCAGAACGTGCGCTGGGTCAAGGCGACTGGAGCTTCCCGCCAGCCCCTGGCGGTGCGCAAGATCGACAAGACCACGTGGCGGGTGTTTGACGCCCATGCCGGGATCGATTTTGCGTACGAAATCTTCGCCGATCAGCCCGGCCCCTTCGGCGCGCAACTCAACCAGGAACATGCGTTCCTTAACCTCGCCCAGGTGCTGATGTATGCGGTCGGCGGCCGCGGGGACTCGGTGCGCCTCACCTTGCGCGATGTCCCTGCTCACTGGCTGATCGCCACGGCTCTTTCTCCGGGTGTTCCGGGCGTGTTCACAGCAGCAAACTATGACGCATTGGTGGATGCTCCGCTGGAGATGGGGAACGTAAAACAGACCTTCGTCAAAGAAGGCGGCGCAACGTATCGCATCGTGGTGCACGGCGATCCTGCCGATTACGACATGAATGCACTGGCTGAGACGGTGCGCAGGATCGCGTCTACTGCCGTTGCCTGGATGGGCGATCGCCCCTTCAATGAGTATGCGTTCTTCTTCCACTTCGCCCGCGGCGCGGCGGGCGGCGGCATGGAGCATGCCTTCTCCACGGCCATTGATATGGACACCGACCGCATGAAGGATGAACCATCTGCGCTCGCGGGCGTCGCCGCGCATGAGTTCCTTCATCTGTGGATTGTCAAACGCATTCGGCCGCAGTCGCTGGAGCCCATCGACTACACCCGCGAAAACTACACCCGCGCGCTGTGGTTCTGCGAGGGCGTCACCAACACGGTGGCGGATTACATCTTGCTGCGCGGCGACCTGGTGGACAGTAGCCGCTGGCTGGAGTCTTTCGCGCGTGACATTCGCACCCTGGAGCAGCGTCCGGCGCGGCACACCCAGTCGGTGGAAGAGTCGAGCCTGGATACCTGGCTGGACAGATATCCGCAGTACCGCGTCGCTGAGCGCAGCATTTCCTACTACAACAAGGGGCAGATCCTGGGCGTGCTGCTCGACTTGGCCGTGCGCGAGGCCACTCAAGGCAGGCGCTCACTGCGCCACGCTGTGCAGTGGATGAACCGCCAGTATGCACAGAAGGGCCGCTTCTTCCCCGATTCGGATGGGGTGCGGCAGGCGGTGGAGGCGGTCAGTGGCGCTGACTTCAAGGACTTCTTTGCTAGTTACGTCGCCGGTGTCGCCGACCTGCCATATGACCAGTATCTGAACACTGTCGGTCTCCGCTTGGAGCGCCGCAAGCTTAAGGCGCCCGATGCGGGATTCGTCTCGTCACGGAATTTCGATCAGCCGCCGATCGTGGTATCGGTGGACGAAGGAAGCGAAGCGGCGCGCGCTGGTCTGCTGGCAGGCGACGCCATCCTGACGATTAACGGCAAGCCGGCCAATACAGAGGTCGAGATCCGCGTGGCCGCAATGCGCATCGGAGATACGCTGCGCCTGCGGGTCAGCGGGCGTACCGGCCAGCGCGACCTCAAGATCAAGCTGATGGCGCGGGAGCAGGAAGGTTTTGCCATCGTGCCGCTGGACCACGTCACCGCCTCGCAACGGGCGCGCCGCGCCGCCTGGCTTGCTGGAAAGGACGAGGACCGCGAACCTCCTGCCGGTGGGGCGCGCGCGGGAGTTGTGCATTAGTGTTGCGCGCCGTGCTGCTGCTGGCTTTCTGGGGGGTGGCCGCACCCTTCGTCGGCCTGATTGCCTTTCCCTGGACGATCCTGACGGGGAAGATTGACTTCCTGTACCGTATCGCGATGCAGGTGGCGCGTGCCGGTGTGCGCTTGGTTGGCATTCAGGTAGAGGCGGTGGGGCGGGAATTGCTGGACCCAGCTCAGACCTACATCTTCATGTCCAACCACGTGTCGAACATTGACCCGCCCATCGTGGTGCCGCTGATCCCCGGACGCACTTCAGTTCTGGTGAAAAAAGAACTCTTTCAGCTTCCCGTGCTGGGGCGGGCGATGCGCATGGGGTCGTTGGTTCCGGTGGACCGGCAGAACCGCGAGGCCGCCATCGCCAGCGTGCGCGCCGCCGCCGACGTGGTGCGCGCGGGAATCAACATGACCATTTTTCCCGAGGGCACGCGCTCCCGCGATGGCCGCCTGCTGCCGTTCAAGAAGGGGCCATTCTATCTGGCAATGGAAGCAGGAGTATCCATCGTGCCCATGACCATCGTGGGCACGCACTGGGTGTGGCCCAAGGGAAAATTCGCCGTCCGTCCTGGGAAGGTGACTGTCATCTTTCATCATCCCATCGACCCCCAGGCATTCCCCGACCGGGAGGCACTGCTCGAAGCGGTCTGGGAAACAGTCCAAAGCGGGCTCCCGCCGGAACACAGGGAGGCCGCGCCGGTTCAGGGTCAATAGGGATTCGCTCGGATCAGAAACTTTTCTTCTCAATCACGCGAGCGCTCAGCACCACGCCATCGCGGTCGTCATGCAGCTTCAGCGGAAACACCAGAACGTTCCACACCCAGCGCGGGTTTTTCTTGGGCAGGTGAGGCAGCCCGCGGAGGCTGCGGTCGATGTAGGTGTGGCGCGTGTCGGCGACGGTACGGATGGTCTCGCGCCACCCATCGCCGAGCTCGGGGAAGTGCTCGAACATGTTCTTGCCGGGAAACCAGGTGCGCTTCTTTTCGCAGAGATCGGCGAAGTAGTCGTTGACGTACTGCCAGGTGCCGTCGCGGTCCGTGATCTCGAGCGCCACGTCGGCGCCCATGGCCATGCTGATGCGAGAGTAATAGAAGTCGCGCGCGTCCACCACCACGGGCTTGCCGCGCTTCTTGGCTTCAAGCGACCGCAGAGCGTTTAGCAGGTCATCGGTGGAGCTGTAGCCTTTGAGCAGGTGCATGTCGGCAATGCCGCCGAATTTGCGCTCCAGGGTGGCGGACAAGATGATGATGGGCACTTCGGGACGCCTCGCCCGTAGCGACTCGGCAACTTCGGTGCCGAACTTGCCGGCGCCCAGGTGGTAGTCGAGCACAGCGATGTCGATATCGTGCAACTTGGACTCGGCCTCTTCGACGGAGGCTGAGGTCACCGCTTCATAGCCGTGCTGGCGCAGGATGGTGGAACGCAGCAGCAGGTTCTCCTCGCGATCGTCGAGCAGCAAGACACGGATCGGCTTGGGAACGTTTTGTGGTTTGTCGTCGCTCACTTCTGCCGGCCCCGCAATCCTCTAACGATATCGACGCGACAGAGCGTCGCCAAGCACAAATTTATTCATTTGCCGCCGCAGGCCGCAGACGCACTGCCTTGGCGATCTCCGGCAGCCGGTTAAACACGGCCACGCATCGCAACCACTGCTTGTTGTCGAGGGCGGGGTAGCCGCTGATCATCTTGCCGGCTTCCACATCATTGGGGATGCCGCTCTGCGCGGTCGCCACTACACCGTCGCCGATGCGGCAATGGCCCGCGACTCCCACCTGTCCGGCGAGAACCACGTTTTTGCCGACTTCGGTGGATCCGGCCAGTCCGACTTGGGCACAGAGCAGGGTGTCCTCGCCCACCCGCGAGCCGTGGCCGACCTGTACAAGATTGTCAATTTTGGCGCCGCGCTGGACACGGGTCTCGCCCACGCTGGCACGGTCCACACAGGCGTTGGCCTGTACCTCGACCTCGTCTTCCAGCACCGCCGGCCCCGACTGCACGATCTTGTGCCAGCGCCCCTGGGCGTCCTTAGCGAAGCCGAATCCGTCGGCGCCGACTACGGCTCCATTCTGCAGCACGACGTTGTGACCCAGCCGGCAGTGCTCGCGCACCGCGGCATGCGCATGGGCGAAGAAGTTGTTTCCGATTCGCGCCCCGCGATAAATGACCACATGTGGCAGCAGCACGCAGTTGTTTCCGATCTCGACGTCTTCGTCAACGACGACATAGGGGCCAATGGAGGCGTTGTGGCCAATCTTCGCCGACGGATGGACCACCGCCGTTGCGTGTATGCCGGCAGAATACTTCGGCGGCTGATAGAACATTTCTAGAGCGCGCGCGAAGGCCAGGTAGGGGTTCAAGACCCGTAGGGTCGCGGTTCGTAAAGCAGGGAAGTCCTCGGACACGATCACGCCCGAGGCCCGGGTGCTCTTGGCTGCCGCTGCGTATTTTGGATTGGCCACGAAGGTAAGCTGGCCGGGTCCAGCTTCCTCGATGCCGGCAATGCCGGTGATCTCGGCATCGGTTCCGTCCAGGCGCGCGCCCAGCGCTGATGCAATCTGTGAAAGTTTCATGGAAGTTCCTAACAGGCGAGATTCTAATTCACCGCTGGGAGCTAAGAGCCAAGAGCAACGAGCTACTCCGTAAACATCGGCACTTGGCGCGTGTCGGCTGCTGCGGCGGCAGGGCGGCGGCGGCGTGCCACCGGCCCACCGATCACGGCGAGGACGGTCAAGTTGGTAAGCGCGCTGCGAGGGACGAAGATGCGCTGGGTGTTGGCGCGGCTGTCCGGGGGGCTTAGGAGGAAGCCCTCGGGCGAAAACTGTGTGAGGTCATTGGCCATCATGCCTTCAAGCACTTCGTTGTCGCGGAAGGTGAGTCGCACCCAAAGGCCCTCGGTGCGCGGACGGGTGGTGAACGTTTTGCGGCTGGGGTTCTCCGGTTCACTGAAGTCGCGGACAAAATAAACGCCCTTGATCTCCTCGAGGTCGATCTGCACCACTTTGCCGGCCGTGTTGAGCAGCTCCAGCTTGCCGTTGTTGACGAAGTTCGATGGTGCCACGTATCCCTGGATGGAATCGCGGTCCATCTTGCGCACGATCACTTTTTTGTGCGTCGAAGGCATGCGAGGCATTGCGCCCGGGCTGGCCTGCCTTTCTGTGGACGATTCTCGCACTGTTGCGCAGCAAGATGCGATGCGAAGCGCCCTTCCCGTAGCCGAATTGTAACCCCGCCAGCGGCATCCAATGCGATATACAGCGACTGTGCGCCGTTCGCCAGCGGTCGTGTGCGCTTTTTGCACCGGAAAAAACTTTGTGCTAATGTGTGGCGTTTGCCTCGGCTGCCCTTCGGCCCATATTACAAGTTTGTGCTAAGTGCCATGTTTGGAGACACTTACACGCTGATCTCACAACCCTATCCCGCGCCACGTCTGGAGCCCGCGCCGGAGGTTAGCTGCGGCTGGTCCGGCTCGCTTTCGAGCCTGAACGGCCCGCTGTAAGCACCGGATGGCCGATTACATTTTCATGTTGGAGAGCCGGCTCACGCCGGAGCAATTGCGCGGGGTGACCCTGGTGCAGGATTTGGCCCGCGCCCAGGAGATGAACGTCTACCTCACGGGCGGCGCTATCCGTGACCTGGTCAGCGGGGCGACGATCCGCGACCTGGATTTCACGGTCCAAGGCAATGCGCTAAAGCTGCAGCGCGAATTGGAACGAAAGGGCGTGGTGATCCAAGGCGTTGATGATGACCTGCGCTCCATGTTCGTGCTGCTGCCCGGCAACGTGCGCGGCGAAATCGCCATGGCCCGCTCTGAACGCTATGAAAAGCCCGGCAAGCCGCCGCAGATCAGCTCCGCTACCATCATCGAGGACCTGCGCCGTCGCGACTTCACGGTCAACGCCATGGCGCTGTCGCTCAACCCCGGCTCGCGCGGGCTGCTGCTCGACCCTGCTAACGGCACTGCCGACATCGAAGCCAAGCTCATCCGCATCCTGCATAACTACGCTTTTTACGAAGAGCCGTCGCGCCTGATCCGCGCTACGCGCTTCGCTCATCGCTTCCACTGGACGCTGGAGGAGCGCACCCAGGCGCGCTACGACGCTGCCAAAGAGAACAACTACATCGATACCATCTCTGACCGCGCCATCGGCTACGAAATCGAGCAGATCGCCTACGAAGAAGATCCCCTACACATTTTGCGGGTGCTGGAAAAAGAGGGCTGGCTGAAGGTGCTTAGCCCTCACTGGACTATCGCCAAGGTAGACACCGTGGGGCTGAATCAGCTGCTTAAGGCGCGCCAACAGATGCTGAATCTTGGCTACACGCTCGACGCCGCGCCTGCGGTCATGCATTTCCTTACGCGGCGTTTGGGTGACCGCGAAATCGCCGCCATGCAAAGGCTCCTGCCGCGCCGGAGCTTCGTCGAGACCTGGCGCAATCTCGAAAGCGATGCCAAGGCGCTGGCCAGCCGGCTGACCAGTAAGCAAGCTGCCACGCCGTCACTGACGTGGAAGCTGCTATCGCAGAGTCGTCCGGAGACGATGTTGTTCCTGCTGGTGACCGCACGCCAGCAAGCGGTCATACAGAAGCTGCGCAACTTCTTCACCAAGTGGCGCCAAGTCAAGGACAAGCTGCCTCTACCCGAAATGATCGAGCTGCGCATTACCCCAGACCTGCCGGTATATCCCAAACTGGCCGAGGAAGCCTTCTACTTGCTGCTGGACGGTAAACTTCGCTCGCGCACGGAGACTCTCAGGTTCCTGAAGCCCCACGCCCCGCCGCCCCCAGCGCCGCCGCCCGT
>DASYTX010000402.1:0-9018 GCA_036001865.1 Terriglobales bacterium | reverse complement strand
CCGCTGTATTGAGATTGGCGACGTGGACTGCCCCTGGGAAGGGCAGGGTAAGGATGAACAGGAGCTCATGCTGGAAGTCGAACGCCACGGCCGGGACAAGCACCAGTGGACCTCCTTCCCAGAGGAGATAAAGAACAAAGTGAGGGGCGCGATCCGCAAGACTGCCGCTTGAAGTTAACTCGAACGCGAAACAAAAGACGGCCTGGGGGCCGTCTTTCTTTTGTTTTTCCTGCTCCAGCCTTTGCTTGCCTTCGGGTCTGTGTTCGGCGAGGCCCTTGCCACAGCTAGAAGCGCCAGAAGACGCCGCCCGTGAGATTTATCTGGTTCATCTTCACGCTTTGCCTCAGGGTACCGGTGGGCGGCAGCAGAGTCCCGGGACCATCGCCGAAGAAGTCGTCCTGGTCGATGTAATCGAAGGTGTGCTCAAACTCGGGGAAGCTGACCACGTTCATCACCTCGGCACGAAACCCGAAGTGCTCGGTGACGTGGTACTTGAAACCCACGGCAAAGTCCAGCGCCGGGGCCGTATCACCGCCTGCCACCTTGGAGATATCGAAGCGGCAGTTGACTGCGCAACTGGGCTTGATGTGGACCATGCGGATGGTTGGGCCGTTGTACCACTTTACGGCGCCCGCGCCGCCCCCGACGTAAGGAGTGAACCTGCGGTCGGGGCGGAAATGGTAGTTGACATTGAACAAGTAGTGCTGCTGCGCACCCCTGTCCTGTCCCCGGTCGATGACCGCGAAGTTTCGGTCCTCATCACAGGTGCTGAACGAGTTAGGGTCGCAGAACAGTTGGATGGCACTATCCAGTGCGGCGAAGTTATTGGTAAAGCGGAAGGGAGCAGCCACATAATTCCAGGTGAACTCGACCTGCCACCGTGGGTTAAGGTCAACGCCAACGCGGCCACCGAAGCTAGGCCCGTTCTGCGGCTCGACGCCTTCGGTCGCCAGGAACGCCGGCAGCACCGGGATCAGGGGCGTGGGCACGGCGCCGCCACTGGCATCACGGAAGTTGTCTGCCGGGTTGCAGCTATCTGACGTGCTGCTCGAGTTCTGCCGGTCACTGCAGTTGAACGAGCCGCTGCTAAAGCGCTTGCTCCAGGTCCCTCCGAAATGTACCGACACCTCAACGCGCCCGCCCGACTCACGCGAGGGTTCTGGCGTGCTCTGCGCGGGGACCTGCGTGATGCATACCAAGACCAGAACTACCACCGGGACTGCCGTCCACTTGCGGAATTCCATCATTCCTCCAAAGCTTCGTAATGGGAAAACCGGCACGCCACTCGTGGAGTTTGCACACTCCTCTTGTGGGCTTGACGTGATCCCTAATTCCTTCACGAAGCGTTTATTTTCTAGATGAATTTCTACAGCAACGGCGAGGATATCAGTGCCCCTTAGGCTTCAGGTGCGGAATTTGGTCGAGGGTTGCCGTCAGAGTAACAGCATGCGAAGCATTGAACCGCCTTTCATGGAGGCTCGCCGACTCACCGCCGGAGGTTGATTCTCCCTTCTGGATCACCGCCGGAGCCGTCTCCTATAGGGCTTTCAGAAGGGCCTGAAAACGAGGGTTGCTGCGGAGTGGGTCAAGGTCGGAATCGTGCTCTGCCCAGCCTTTGTACCATTCACCCAGCGATAGCGCCTTCTCGAGGCAGTCGATGGCCTCCTCCGTCTTTCCCAATAGCGCGTAGTTGCAGGCGACATTGTAAAGAACGGCGGGGTCCTCGGGATCGACGGCCATCGCCCGCTGGGTCCATTCCAGAGCGCGGTCCCGCTGCCCCGATCCGATCAGAGCGCTGGCCCCCAGGTAGAGCGCCCGCGCGTCGTCGGGATGCAGTCCTATATGCCTTTCGATAATGCGCAAAGCTCGTTGCCGAGCAGCGTCACCTTCCAATTTGCGGCCGAGGCCGATGTAGGTCTGTCGCAGAAGGCTGGGGGCCTGATAGTCCTCCGGATTCACAGTACACGCTTGCTCGAACAACTGCGCCGCTTCTTCCAGTTTGCCCTGTTGAAAGCAGGCACGGGCATAAAAGTAGTAGGCCTCGAACAGTTTGGGATCGAGCTGGATCGCGGTTTGGAACTCTTTTTCGGAATCCTCGTACTTCTTGGTCATCTGCAGCGCCAGGCCCCGTGAGACGTGCCCCTCCGCCAGCTCGGGATCGAGCTCAACCGCCTTGCGGCTGGCCGCCTCAGCTTCTTTCAGATCGTCGCTGCTGGCTCCCCAATACATGTAGAGATGAGAACAACAGTCGGCCACTCCGGCGTAGGCGCGGGCGTAGCGGGGATCAATCACGATGGCGCGAGCGAACATCTGCCGCGCAAAATCAAAACTCTTGCGCCGGAATTGGTGGAAATACTGCCGGCCACGCAGATAGTAGTCGTAGGCCTGCACGTCGGCGGTTGGAGCTTTCTGGATGGCACGTTTCTCCTGCTCGCTGAGCATCACTTTTAAAGCCTTGGCGATGCTCTGGGCGATCTCGTCCTGGATGGCGAACACGTCCTCCAGTTTTCGGTCGTAGCGCTCCGCCCACACCGAGCGCGCGGTCTGGGTCTCAACCAGTCGGGCAGTGATGCGGAGTTGGCTCCCTGCGCGCCGCAAGCTGCCCTCCAGGACGTATGCGGCATTGAGCTGCTGGCCGACTTCTAATGCGGCAACCGGTTTGTCGCGGAAGGCCATAACGGCGGAGCGCGTGAGCACCCAAAGCTCCTTGATCCGTGAAAGCTCGGTGATGATGTCTTCGGTGATGCCGTCGCGGAAATATTCGTCCTCTTTGGCGCCGGCGGGATTTTCAAAGTAGAGAACGGCAACGGACTTTGCCGACGCGTGCGCCGCCTCGGCGGTGCCAGTGCCCGCTGCCGCGCCTTTTGCCGGTCCCATTCGGTTCTTTGAATCCAGGTCACGCTTGAGCCGCTTCAGGTCAGCCTTTAGTTCCGATGCCGTCTGATAACGCATCTCGCGGTCTTTCTCGAGGGCCTTGCTGATGATCCGCTCGAGCTCAGCGGGCAAGTCGGGATTCAGCCGTCTGGCTGGGTTGGGCGTTCCGTGCAGGATGCCGTCAAAGATCATGGCAGAGGTGCTTCCAGCAAAAGCCACCTTGCCCGTGGCCATTTCGTAGAGCACGGCACCGAAGGAGAACAAATCGGTGCGCGCATCTAGTTCGCTGCCCAGCGCCTGTTCCGGTGACATATACGCCACCGTGCCCAGCGCCGCGCCTGGGCTGGTGAGGTGTTCCTCGGCCATGACGGTGGACTGCCCCGAGACGCCCACCGCTTCGGCGAGCCGCTTGCGCTGCGGCGCCAGCTTGGCCAGCCCAAAGTCCAGGACCTTGGCTTGTCCCAGGTTAGTGACGAAGATATTCGCGGGCTTGATGTCGCGGTGGGTGATGCCCTTACTGTGAGCGGCGTCCAGGGCGTCGGCAATCTGAATGGCGAGGTCCATCAGACGATCGAGCTTCAGCGGCTTGCCTTCGATCAGGTGCTTCAGCGTGTTGCCTTCCATCAGCTCCATCACGATGAAAGGCTGCCGCTCGTGCTCGCCGATCTCATGGATGGTACAGATGTTGGGATGGTTCAAGGCAGCCGAGGCGCGGGCCTCGCGCAGAAACCTGTCCAGCGCCTGCTGGTCGCGGGTGGCTTCCGTTGGAAGGAACTTTAAAGCGACGGCGCGGCCCAACTTGGTGTCGCGAGCCTTGTAAACCACACCCATGCCGCCGCCGCCTAACTTCTCGCCAACTTGGTAGTGAGAAACTGTGTGGCCCATCATTGAGTAGAAGCCCTGCTGGATCGGGTGGCGAGCATGGTAGGTGGCGTCGCAGCTCAAGTCAACCGGCAGTTCGAAGAACGGTGTCAGACGAAGCAGAAATAACTCACGCAGGACAAGCGGAAGCTCAACCTGCCAGCACCCAACCGTACTGCGTGTTGCTGGGCGCGGCCAGTCCGCTTTCTTTGTATGTCTTCCTGAGCTGCTCCACGTAGTCGCCCGGAACCGGGTTGCGTTTGGCTGCTGGATCGACGCCGTACACCCTTGCCGCGTTCAGGCCAAAGATCTGGCGCTTGACTTCCGGGGTGAGCGGCTTGTAGCCGAAGCGTTTCTGCATGTCTTCCGGGATCTGGAAGCGACGGAAGGCCTCGATCTGCCACTGTGGGGAGCCCCACCAGATGGAATCGGTACCCCAGAGCACGTGGTCGGCGCCGAAGGCGTCGATCATCATGCCGAGCACATGCGCGCACAGCAGCGGGCTGCTCGAGACCATGAGCGCGAAGGTGCTGCCCAGCTCCATGTAGACGTTGTTCATCTCCGGGTTGCGTTTGCGCCACTGGCAGAGGTCGGAGACCCAGGGGATGTAGGCGGTCTTGCGGAATCCATCTTCGGCGGCAGGCAACGCGTCCTCAAGCGACCTGAAACCGGAGTGATAAACGAGGAAGTTCAGGTCGGGAAAATCCTTCGCGGCCTGCACGATGTCCTTGGGATTCCAGTACTCGGGGTCGCCGGGAAACGGCAGGCCCTTATGCAGGCAGATGCTCGTGATCTTGATCTTGCGCGAATATTCGAGCGCCGGATAAGAGAGCTTCTCGTCATCCACCCGCCAGCCCTGAACGCCTTTGGCGCGACCTACACCTGTGTAGCCCTTCCAGGCGTCGATCCGCAGTTTCTCTGCCTGGGCCTGCATTGACTCTAGGTTTTGCTTCCCGAGGTCGGGTGAAAAATACCCGTGGCTTATCACTCGCGGCGAGCGCGTCAGGTCGTTGACCCAACCCTTGGTTTTGGCGATCGCTTCCGGCGAAAGCACGCTGCTCTCTGCCGATGCGGATGGCAAGGCGCTGAGCGCTACCATATCGGTTTCGCTGTCGAGGAAAACTTCCTTGATATAGTTCTCGAGGTAGGCGTCCGAAAGCCGTGGCTCGCGGCCCTTGAGACGCGGATCCATGCGACCAGCCATGCGCCGCATCCCGACCACGGCGCGCAGGAAATCCTGGTTGCGGCGCGGGTTTTCGCTTTCGGTGACGACGTGGTGAGTCTGGACGTCGAAGATGAAGTACTGACCGCTCGCAGCCGCATCCGGTTCGAACATTTCGGCCGCATGCACTTGGAAAAAGTGGCCGAACACGGAATTCATCGCGGCAAAGGCCACCGCCATTCCGCAGGAAGTGCGCAAGAAATGCCGTCGGTCCATCCCCAGCCTTCTGGACTGCACGGCTGTCGTTTCCACCAGCAGCTCCTCCAACCTGCGCTGCCGGGGCGTTTGCGCAGTGGGCAGGTACTCCTCGTTCGAGATTGCTTGCGTGGGCACGGGCAGGTGACGGTCCAGGTAATCGTCCAGGTCGCACTTGCGCACCCAGCCGTTGATGGCCTGCGGCTTAGGGCAGGAGGGGAGAGTTTTGGGGTTGGGCATACTTGCCTCCTGGATCCGCTTAGACGGGATACGGCATCCTCGGCGAGAAAAACCACGCCGCCAGTGAGTGGCGGCAGGAATGCTAGCGACAACTTCAGTTATGCCTGTGCGCGGATTGGGACTGCAGCACGTGATTGCGCAGCGAAGGCGCATCGACCGAAGCCGGCGGCCGCTTTAGCGCGAACATGGTGCTACTCGGCGCCTCGCTAGTGGACGGCTGCAGGATGCCGACCAGTTTCTCCAGCCCCGCGCGGTTCTGGATAAAGAGGGTCGAGCCCTTCAAACTGGCGATTTGTTTCTTGCGGAAGTCCGCCAGCAGGCGGGTGACGGTTTCGCGCGAGGTTCCGATCATCTGCGCGATCTCTTCGTGAGTAAGGCCAAGCTCGATGCGCACCCCGTCGCGCGTATCTGTATCCGCGGAGAGCTCCAACAGCAGACGGGCCAGCTTCTCGCTTACCGAGTGCGATAGTCCCAGGGAGCGGATAGTGTCATAGGCTGTGTGGCACATCTTGCTCAGCTGCAGCGCGGTTTGCAGGCAGGCATCGCTGTGCTGGTGCAGGAAGCGCAGGAAGTCCTCGCGCTTGAGGAAGCTTACCTGGCATGGCTGGATGGTGGTGGCGGTCATTTCATACGGATCGCCAGACACACAATTGTGCAGCCCGAGGATCTCTCCCGGTTCCGAGATCTTCAGGATGAACGTTTTACCTTCGGTGGAGTTGATGGTCAGCTTGACGTGACCTTTGCACAACATGTGAACCCCCCGCGGTGCTTCGCCCTCGGCGAACAGCAGCGAACGCGCGGGAAGCGCATAAAGAAATCCCTCTAATCGAAGCTGGGTCATCAGAGGGTTATCGACTGGTTCCAGACCTGGAGAGCCCACTGGCACCCCTCCCGAAACGATAGGTATTGCCGGCATATCCCCGGTACTTCCTAGGAAGAGACGCGCGAGTGTTGCGTACGATACCACCTTTTGGGGCAATTGGTAGGGATAAATTTTCAGCTGCCCTGGCTGGACGGGGCTCAGAGACGCCTGAACGGTGCCATGCGGCTCCCGAATGGATCTCCCCTTTCGCGGCAACAACTACAATAGCGCCGTGCCCCTCAGGCCTGCGCGAGTCTTGCTCGCCACCTCAAATCCCGGAAAACTACGCGACTTTGCGGCCGCCGCCCGCGGGGTGCTGGTGATTGAGGGCCTGGGCGGGTTCGCTTCCCTGCCCTCGATCACTGAAGACGGCGCGACCTTCGAGGAGAACGCTCGCAAGAAAGCCGAGCACTACAGCCGGCTTGCCCCCGGGGAGATCGTACTGGCCGACGACTCCGGTCTGGAAGTGGACGCTCTCAGTGGCGCACCTGGAATCAATTCAGCCCGCTATGCCGCCGGCACCGGCGAGAATGCCAGCGATACGGCGAACAATGACCGACTGCTGCGCGAACTCGATGGCGTCCCCGACGAGCGGCGCAGCGCCAGGTTCGTGTGCGTTATTGCGGTTGCCCGCGACGGCCGGATCCTGGGTACCTTCCGCGGGGTGGCACACGGCACCATCTTGCGATTGCCCCGCGGCTCAGGTGGCTTTGGCTATGATCCGCTGTTTTTCTATCCTCCGCTGCAAAAGACTTTTGCCGAGCTGACAACGGAGGAGAAAGCGGCAGTAAGCCACCGGGGTGAAGCGTTCTGCAAATTCATCGAATGGTTTGAACGACAGTGATGTCCGTCACACGGTGTTTCGGCCAATCCTTGACTCGCCGTTCGCAGACAAACATAATTCAAAGTTTGCCTGGCAATGCCGGGCTCATGCTTTAGGGGAACTCTGATTTCATGGCCTCATTCAGTCCTCCCGTGGCCAGCACTCCTCACAAAATCAAAGCTGGCGTTGCTCCGCTGCGCGCGGGGGAGGGCCGCTCGTTCCTGTGGCGGCGACTGCATTCCTTGAGCGGCATTTTTCCTGTGGGTGTGTTCCTGATCGAGCACTTTTTCTCCAACGCATTTGCCACCAACGGCCCGCAAGCATACGGGGACCAGGTGAGGTTCCTTACCGGGTTGCCGTTCCTGCTCTGGGTCGAGATCCTGTTTATTTACATACCCATCCTTTATCACTCGCTGTACGGCTTCTACATCTGGTACCGCGGTGATTCGAACGTCGGCATTGCCTACCCCTGGGTCGGCAACTGGATGTACACCGCACAGCGCTGGACCGGGGCAATTGCCTTCGCCTACATGGTCTACCACACCCTCACCATGCGCTGGTTGGGCGTGCACCTCGTGGGCAATGCCCATGCGTCGTTCGGCAAGGTACAGGCCGAACTGATGAACCCCTGGCTGCTGGCGTTCTACGTGGTGGGGATCGTGAGCGCCTCCTGGCACTTCGCCTACGGCCTCTACTTGTTTGCAGCGAAGTGGGGGATCACTGTAGGTGACCAGGCGCGGCGCAGGTTCGGGTACTTCTGCGCTGCGGTTGCGATTCTTTTTATCACCGTCGGCTTGGTCACTGTGCGTGCTTTCTTCCGTCCAGAATGGCGGGACGAGTGGAGAAAGCTACAACAACACGGGACGGTCAGCCAGCCGGGCCGTTCGCCGGCGGTGCGTTAGTCGACATGGCGATCAATCCCAAGATCATCGTTATAGGCGGGGGCCTGGCGGGTTTGGCGGCCGTCATCAAGATTGCCGAAGCTGGCGGGCATGTGGACCTGTTTTCCATCGTGCCCGTGAAGCGCTCGCACTCGGTGTGCGCGCAAGGCGGCATCAACGCCGCCAAGAACCTCAAAGGCGAAGGCGACTCGCCTTGGCAGCATTTCGACGATACCGTCTATGGGGGCGATTTTCTGGCCAATCAGCCGCCGGTAAAAGCCATGTGCGAGGCCGCGCCCGCCATTATTGATTTGCTCGACCGTATGGGCGTGCCCTTCAACCGAACCTCGGAAGGGTTGCTCGATTTCCGCCGATTCGGCGGCACGCTCTATCACCGCACTGCGTTCTCAGGCGCCACCACCGGTCAACAACTGCTGTACGCGCTCGATGAGCAGGTCCGCCGCTACGAGGCCGAAGGCAAAGTCACGAAGTACGAGCACTGTGAGTTTCTCTCCGCTGTGCTCGACGGGCAAAGAATCTGCCGTGGTATCTGCGCCCAGGATCTGCGCTCCATGGAAATCCACACCTTTCCTGCCGATGCGGTGATCATCTCCACGGGTGGCATCGGCGCTATTTTCGGCAAATCCACCAACTCGGTAGTGTGTACGGGATCGGCGCAATCGGCGCTCTACCAGCAAGGGGCCTACTACGCCAACGGCGAATTCATCCAGGTGCACCCGACGTCTATACCAGGGGAGGACAAGCTGCGGCTGATGTCAGAATCGGCCCGTGGCGAAGGCGGGCGCGTCTGGGTGCCGCGCCAGCCCGGCGACAAGCGCAATCCCAAGGACATCTCTGAGCGCGAGCGCTGGTACTTCCTCGAGGAGTGGTATCCCAAGTACGGCAACCTGGTACCGCGCGACGTGGCCACGCGCGCCATTCACAAGGTGGTGTACGAGCACGGGCTGGGCATTGATGGCCAGCCCATGGTCTATCTCGACCTCACCCACATCGATCGCAAGGTCCTCGATCGGAAGCTGGAAGGTATTCTCGAGATCTA
>DASYTX010000401.1:0-1731 GCA_036001865.1 Terriglobales bacterium | reverse complement strand
ATCGGCGCCCGCCTCGCGTGCTGGGGCCCGGGTACGGGAACCAATCCAGAATCGGCAGGTCGCGACCTTCAGGCGAAACCTCCGCAGGAACAGTGCTGATTGTAAGGAAGCACCTCGCCGTGGTAGCGCCCGAACCGATATGAGCGGGTCGGTCGTGGAGCTGATCCCGTCCCAGGGAAATGCGGGCAACCGACTCCAGCGCTCGGCCCTAGGCGTACAGCTGCGGGTGAGTACGCAATTGATCCAGAAAATCTTCTACCATGCGCTCCAGCGCGTACTCGGGCTCCCATCCCCATTCCTGCCGTGCATTACGGTCATCGAGCGGAAGCACGCCGTCAACAGCCCGCTGTATTTCCAGATCAGGCCGAAATACGATTTGCGCCTCGGGCAGTTTGGCCCGGACTGCATCAGCTAGCTCCTGAGCACTTGGTGTGGGCTTCTTGCCATCAACCAGATACGTCACCGTTCTGATTTGCTCCAATGGCGCAGCAGCTAACCTCACCGCCGCTCGTGCTGCATCTTTGATGTACATTACCGGAATCCGTGTTTCCGGCTTGACCCAGATGGTAAAAGGGTTGCCTTTGGCGCACTCTTCGATCACCCAGGAGGTGTACTGCACAATACCGGGGGCACGCACACCGGGCCCGATAATCGATGGGTAGCGCAGCCCACGGAAATCGAGTTGATACTTTCTGCGGTAGAACAGTCCCATATGTTCACCAAAGACCTTAGTCGCGCCATAGAAGAGGTGAGGTCGCTGGATCGTCGTGTCCCGAATCATGTCATCATCGATGTCTAGGCCGTACGCGGCAATAGAACTTGCAAAGATGACGCGCGACACCTCGAACAGGCGGGCCGCTTCCAGGACGTGGAATGTACCTGCAGCGTTGGTCTGAAATGAAGTCGCTGGGTCAGCCTCGCTTGGCACAGACGTTAAGGCCGCCAAGTGGTAGATCGTCTCGGGCTGCGCCTGCTTCACTGCTTGAAGCACATTACTGAAGTTGCCAACGTCTCCACTAATAATGTCAACTTGTTCCGCCAGTTCATCCAAATGGTCGCGGCTCGGATTACGGCTGAAGATCACTACGCGTTTCTCACCGCTTTCAACCAGCAACCGCACAACTTCCAGACCGATGAAACCCGCTCCGCCGGTAATGAGTATTGCCATGGGGTAAAGGTCTCCTTTGGGCCGGCAACGTAAATGGTCATCATGGTGAGCATACGGGGCTGCGGAACCGAGGTCCCGGGCGACGAGGGGCCGGAGATATCGCCGGCGGGGTCGTGCCCGCCGTCGGTTCGCGGTCGTCGTCGGCTCGCCTCGTCTTGTACAGGCAGGGGGCGAGAATCTTGATGGAGCTCTCTCCGCGGCGCACTTGATGGCCGAGGGCCTGCCAGGCCCGATAGCCCATGACGGCGGTGGTGTCCGGGCGCTGCCGGAGGATGACCCCTTGGTGGCTTCGAATCTCAGGCATGGCCAGCCGACGCTGTCGTCGAGCATCGGGTTGAACGCCAGGCTGCAGGCGTCGCTCTGACCGGCCAGCCGACGGCCGGACGCATGCGACCAGCCGATGGCGCAATTCGGGAGCCATTTCTACGATGGCGCCGTGGCACAGGGCGGCACGGTGGGGGCGGGGCGGACAACGGCCGTCGTTCTCTTCACGGACCTGGTGGGGTCGACTGAGCTTCGTTCGCGACTGGGCGAGGGCGCAGCCGAAGAGCTGCGCCATAAGC
>DASYTX010000400.1:0-9119 GCA_036001865.1 Terriglobales bacterium | reverse complement strand
TGTCGGACAGGGCGCTGGCCTGGCTCTTCGTAGGCCCCACTATCCTGCTGCTGCTGGCCTTCAATATCTTCCCGTTGCTGTGGACGATCTATCTCTCATTCACCAATTTCCGTGCCAACCGGCCGAATGCGGAAGTGACGTGGCTGGGCCTGTCCAACTACCAGGGCGTACTTGGCGATGAGGCAATCTGGGAGAACATGCGCACCACGGCGCATTTCCTGTGTTGGTCGATTGCCCTGCAACTGCTGCTGGGCTTCGCATTGGCCCTGTTGCTGAACCGCAAGTTCAGGTCGCACAGCTTCTGGAGCACGGCGATCTTGCTGCCAATGATGCTGGCGCCGGCGGTGGTCGGCACCTTCTGGAAGTTCTTTTTCGAGCCGCAGTACGGCATCTTCAACGCGGCGTTCCGCTTCTTCGGCGGCGGTGGCAATTTCACCATGCTGGGCGACACGCAGCTCTCACCCTGGGCCATCGTGCTGGTGGACACCTGGATGTGGACGCCTTACGTGATGCTGCTGCTTCTGGCCGGGCTGCGCTCCATCCCGCCCTATCTGTATGAAGCGGCAGAGATCGACCGTGCCTCTGAGTGGACCAAATTCTGGCGCATCACGCTGCCGATGGTCATGCCCTTCATCATCCTGGCGCTCCTGTTCCGTTCAATCGAGAACTTCAAGATGTTCGACCTGGTGGACAACCTCACCAACGGCGGCCCTGGTTCTGTGACCGAGCTTGCATCGATCCACCTCAAGCGCGAGGCTTTCGAGAAATGGCGCACCGGCTATAGCTCGGCATTCGCCATCATCCTTTTCGTCGCGATCTACGGTATGTCGCTTGTGACGGTGCGTTTCCTGGACAAGGTGAAACAAAGATGAAAACCATCCCCCGCAGTCCGCTAGAGCCGACGTCACTCGCCAAATGGCTCGCTGGCGTCCTGGTCATCGGCTACACGATCATCTCACTGGTCCCATTGGCGTGGATTTTCATGACGAGTTTCCGCGCGCCCGAGGATGCCATCGCCTACCCGCCAAAGGTGGTGGCCCAGGCATCCCTGATTGGCTACGTCAACCTGTTCACCACTCGCTCCCGCGTGTCCGCCGAAGAGCTGGCGGCGCTGCCGCCGGCCACGAGCTGGTACGAAGGCATGGTGCGTGAGCAGCAGATGATCTTGGCCGGGCCCTCGCGCTTTTCAGATCGTTACCTCAACTCGCTGCTGATCGGCTTCGGCTCGACCTTGCTTTCGGTGGTCTTAGGCACGCTGGCGGCCTATGCGTTCTCGCGCTTCAGGGTTCCGGGCAAGGACGACTGGCTGTTCTTCATCCTGTCCACCCGGATGATGCCGCCGATCGCGGTGGCCATCCCGATCTACCTGATGTTTCGTCATCTGGGGCTCAACGATACCCACCTGGGCCTGATCCTGCTATACACCGTCGTGAACCTGTCGCTTGCGGTATGGCTGCTCAAGGGCTTCATGGACGAAATCCCGCGCGAGTACGAGGAGGCGGCGATGGTGGATGGCTACACGCGCTGGCAGGCCTTCCTGAAGGTGGTGCTGCCGCAGGCGGCTACCGGCATCGCCACCACCTCGATTTTCTGCCTGATCTTTGCCTGGAACGAGTACGCGTTCGCGCTACTGCTCACCAGTGGCACGGCGCAGACCTCGCCACCTTTCATCCCTACCATCATCGGCGAAGGCGGTCTCGACTGGCCCGCCATGGCGGCTGGCACGACGCTGTTCCTGCTGCCGGTGCTGGTGTTCACCGTATTGCTGCGCAAGCACCTGCTGCGTGGCGTGACCTTCGGAGCCATCCGCAAATGAAGTCCCGCAAATCCCCCCCTCGCTGGCTGCGCCGAGCGCCTTGGGAACGTGGCACCGCCACCCTGATCGGCCTGGGTCTGGTGATGCTGATGCAGCCCTGGTCCATCGAGGTCTACAGCTATGCCTTCACCGTGCTGCTGGCCGGCGTGATCGGCTATTCCATCGCCGGCAAACTGCCGCAGAACTGAGACGATCATGAGCGAAATTAGAATCCAGAACCTGCAGAAGCGCTTTGCCGACTTCACCGCAGTGCGCGGCTCCTCGCTGGTGCTCGAAAGCGGCAAGTTCGTGGTCCTGCTCGGCCCCTCGGGCTGCGGCAAGACGACTACGCTGCGCATGATCGCCGGCCTGGAGTACCCCACGGGCGGCAGCATCACGCTGGACGATCAGGACGTTACGTATCTCAGGCCGCGCGAGCGAGATATTGCGATGGTGTTTCAGTTGTTTGCGCTCTATCCCCACATGGGGGTTCGCGACAACCTGGAGTTCCCCCTGCGAAATGAGGGCGTGTCGCGCGCCGAGATCGACCGCCGCGTGCAGGAGGTCGCCGCCATCCTGCGTATCGAGCACCTGCTGGGTTCGCGGGTCACCGGCCTGGCCGGTGGTGACCGGCAGCGCGTGGCGCTGGGCCGCGCCATCGTGCGCCAGCCCAAGGCCTTTCTGATGGACGAGCCGCTGGGCACGCTGGACGCCGAATTCCGGGAACTGATGTGCGTGGAACTGCGCAGGCTGCACGACCGGCTGAAGACCACCACTGTGTTCGTTACCCATGACCAGAACGAGGCGATGGCGCTGGCCGACCACATCGTGGTGATGAACGAGGGCGAGATCCTCCAGGCCGACGACCCGCATGGCATCTACAGCTTTCCCTCCTGTCTGTTTGTGGCGCGATTCATCGGCCGCCCGCCGATGAACCTGCTCAAAGTCGATGCGCCCGTGGTCCGCGGCGACACCGGTGTGCGGGTGGCGAGCGGAACTATTGATGTGCCTGCGGTCGAAGCCCCTTCCCCGTCAGTGCTGCTGGGCGTGCGACCCGAACACGTGCGCCTGCGGGCGCCAGGCGAGGGCAGCCTGAGTGGTCGCGTGCAGCACGTCGAGTACTTCGGCTCGCACTGGGTCGCCGAGGTGCAAACCGGTGCGGGGCCGCTGAAAGTGCTGGCCGACAAGTCTGTACGGCCGGTCCTGCAAGAGCAGGTCGGCCTCGCCTTCGACACCCAACGGGTGGTGCTTTTCGACGCGGCCACTGAACGGTTGCTGCCCAGCGCCACCACTATCGCCCACCAACCGAGTATGCGCCATGGCTAGTATTTCCCTGCACGGAATCCACAAACATTTCGGCGACATCGTAGCGCTGACCGACCTGCAGCTGGAGATCGCCGACGGCGAATTCTTCGTGCTGCTTGGCCCCAGCGGCGCCGGGAAAACCACGACCCTGCGCATCATCGCCGGGCTGGAGCAACCCGAGACCGGCCTGGTGCGAATGGACGGCGAAGACGTCACCACCGCAGCGCCGGCCCAGCGCGATTGCGCCTTCGTCTTTCAGCAGTATTCGCTGTACCCGCATCTGACAGTGTTCGACAACCTGGCGTTTCCGCTGCGCGCGCCGCTGCGCCGTATTCCCGAGGGGGAAATCCGGCAGCGAGTGGAGCGGGTCGCGGCCACGCTGCACATCGAAAGCAAGCTGCAGCGCAAAGCCACGGCCCTGTCGGGCGGTGAGATGCAGCGCGTAGCCATCGGCCGCGCCTTGGTGCGCGAACCACGCGTCTACCTGATGGACGAGCCATTGTCTTCATTGGACGCGAAGCTGCGCGAGGAACTACGCGTGGAACTCAAGCGCCTGCAACGCCAAAGCGGCACCACCGTGGTCTACGTGACGCACGACCAGGTGGAAGCCACCACGCTGGCGGATCGTATTGCCATCGTGGACGCCGGGCACATCCAACAGGTCGGCACACCCGAGGAGATCTACGAGGCCCCCGTGTCGGTGCAAGTGGCGCAGCGGCTCGGTTCGCCGACGATCAACGTGTTGCCGGCAGGCTGGTTCGCCGGCCAACATCCGGCCACGACGGCCTGCGTCGGCATTCGGCCCGAGGACGTGGAGCTGGCAGGCGAGAACGATGGCTTTGAGTGCACAGTCATCGAGTCTTCTCTGCTCATGCATCACGTCATCGCCGAGCACGCCGGCGTGGAGGTGCGCGCCCGTCTGATGCAAGGCGTTGCGCCTCATCCCCAGTCCCGTATCCGCCTGCGTTTTCCGGCTGGCCAGCGCCTGCTGTTCGACCAGGCCGGAAAACGGCTTGCAGCCTGAGACCTTACCCCTAACGAGACCCATCCCATGAATACTCAAGACATCATCGCTGCCGCCCAGGCGGTACACGCCGCCATCCTGGGCAACGAGCAACAGATCGAATCCCTGGATCGCGCCATCGGAGACGGCGATCACTTCATCAACGTACGGCGCGGCTGTGAGGCCATCGCCGCGATCATGCCCGAACTGGTACCGCTGCCGCCGGCGCAGGCATTCAACCGCATCGGCATGAAGCTGCTCAGTACCATCGGCGGCGCCTCGGGGCCGCTGATCGGCAGCTTCTTCATCTCCATGGGCAAGGAGTTGGAGGGCTCGCCTGAGCCGGATGCAAAACACTTCGCGCGTGCCTTGGTCGCAGGCGTCGAAGCCATCAAGAACCGCGGCAAAGCTGACCTGGGTGAGAAGACGATGCTGGACGTTCTCATCCCCGCTTCGCGGCTGCTGCTACGCCTGGCCGACGAGGGCTGCGATCGCGACACGCTGTGTACTCGCCTTAAAGAAGAAGCCGAGTCCAACATGCTGGCCACCCGCGACATGATCGCGACCAAAGGCCGGGCCCATTTTCTCGGTGAGCGCGCCCTGGGGCATATCGACCCCGGTGCGAAGACCAGTCAGGTCGCGCTGTTCGCTGTGTGCGACATGCTGACCGTTGGAGCAGCATCATGAAAAAATTCGTCAATGATGTGGAGCAACTGCTGCAGGAATCGCTGCAAGGACTGGCCACCGCGCACAGCGACCTGTTGACCCTGCATCTGGATCCAACGTTCGTTACGCGCAAGCAGTTGCCGCAACCCAAGGTTGCCTTGATATCCGGTGGCGGTTCAGGTCATGAGCCGCTGCACTGCGGCTTGATAGGCACGGGCATGCTCGATGCGGCCTGCCCCGGCCAGGTGTTCACCTCGCCGACGCCGGACCAGATGCTGGCCGCCGCAGCGGCGGTGGACCGCGGCAAGGGCGTGCTGTTCATCGTCAAGAACTACGCGGGCGACGTGATGAACTTCCAGATGGCCGTGGAAATGATGCCGCAGCCCTGCGCGACAGTGCTCGTCAACGACGACGTCGCAGTGGAGCGTTCGACCCACGGCACCGGGCGGCGCGGCGTGGCCGGTACGCTGATTGTGGAAAAGATGGTGGGCGCGGCGGCCGAGGCCGGTGCCAGCCTGGATCAATGCAAGGTGCTGGGGGACCGCGTCAACAGCCGTACCGCGTCGATGGGCGTGGCATTCACCAGTTGTACCGTGCCGGCGGCAGGGCGGGCGACCTTCGACATCGCCGAGGACGAGATGGAATTCGGCGTGGGCATCCATGGGGAGCCCGGGCGCCGGCGCGGGCTGGTGCGCCCTGCGCAGGAACTGGTCAACGAGCTGATGGCTGCCATCCTGGGTGACCTGCAGCCCAAGCCTGGGTCAGAGGTCCTGCTGCACGTCAACGGCTTCGGGGGCACGCCCCTGATCGAGCTGTACCTGCTGTATCACTGCGCGAATCAACTGCTTGAGGGTCAGGGCCTGAAGGTGGCAAGGTCACTGGTTGGTAACTACACGACCGCGCTGGAGATGGCCGGTGCTTCGCTGACCGTCACCCTGTTGGACGAGGAAATGAAATCCCTCTGGGATGCGCCTGTGCACACGGTTGCTCTTCGCTGGTAGGTCGGCCGCCCAGTCCCGGGCTGCTGCATCAAAAAGCAGACTCATCATGATGAACCGAAGAAAGGCCATTACGCTGGCCTGTGCGGCGGCGGCCGGGCTGTCGCGGCCGACCCTGGGCCTGGCGGCCAGGAAGCCATCCGCGGATGGCGTGGTTCGGCTGGGCCAGTCGACTGTGCTGACGGGCTCCAACGGCGCGGTGGGGCGGCAGTTCCGCGACGCCGCGTTGGGATGGTTCAATTGGGCCAACAGCCAGGGCGGCGCGGGTGGCTATCGCATCGAACTCATTACGCTCGATGACGGCGGCGCGGTTGAGCGCGCAACCACCAATGCCAAGCTTCTGACCAGCACGCACGGAGCCGCCGGCTTCTTCGGCTTCGCCGGGCCAGGTGCCAACCGCGAGGGAATGCAGGGAGCGATGGAAGAAGGCGTGCCTTTCATCGCGCCGGTGAGCGGCATGGAAGTGCTGCGGCAACGCGACAACACCAACGTCTACCTGCTGCGCGCCGGCCACCGCGACGAAATCCGCCAGATCATCCGGCATACCAGTTCCACCGGCATCACACGGGTGGCACTGCTGTTCGAATACGAATCGGCGGGATGGGAGATCAGGGATTCGTTCGCCCAGGCGGCCGATACCGCCAAGCTCGCCAGCAGCGTTAGCGCCAGCGTTTCCCGGGGCAGCGCCGATGTGGACCCGGCCGTTGCGGCACTCGTTGCAGCCAATCCCCTAGCCATCATCCTGGCGGCCAACCCGAGCGCCAGCGCGGCTTTCGTGCGGGCTGCGCGCAAGGCTGGTTTCGGCGGCAGTTTCTACACCGTGTCCTCCGTGGGCGGACAGGTGCTGCTCGATCAGCTGGGTCAGCTCGCAGTCGGAATATCAGTGGCGCAGGTCGTGCCGTTTCCGTGGGGCGGCACCACAGCGATCTCGCGCGAGTTCCTGGGCTTTTGCACCGCCAGCCAGGTCAAGCCCGACTTCGCCAGCATGGAAGGCTACATCGCCGCCCGCTGGCTGACGGAGGCCTTGAAGCGGGCAAAACCCCGTGAGCCGAGCGCCGCGGCTTTGGGTACGGCGTTGGAACAAATGCCGGCCTTGAATCTCAGCGGCTTCCCTTTGGCCTTCAGCAGCGACACGCGAAGCGCCTCATCGTTTGTGGAGCTGACGGTGGTTTCGAACCAACTGAAGTTTTTGAAATAGCGGGATGCGGCGGTCCCGGACGGCCCGCGCGAATGTATGGAAGAGGCACCCAGACGGCCTGCGTCATGAATCTAACCCTCAGAGATCGGATAAACGGTCCGATAACCTTTGGAATGCAAATGAATCAGTTTGAAGAATTGAGCAGGCTTTTCCCCAAGGAAGAAGAGATTCCCGAAGTGCATCGTATGGAGGGGCAGATTCATCAGAGGACCTATGTCATTGCAGGCCGTCTGGAGAAGTGGGATGGCGAAACCAAGGATGTTCTGTCTCCGATCTGCGTACGGGCACAAGACGGAAGCGTTTCTCAAGCGAAAATTGGCAGCTATCCCTGGATGGGAGAAGCGCAAAGCGATGAGATTTTGGAGGCGGCGGTCGCCGCGTACGACAGTGGCCGGGGCCAGTGGCCGACGATGTCCGTGGGCGGGCGCATCGAATGCATGGAGGATTTCGTGCGCCAGATGGCGGCGCAGCGGGAAATCGTGGTCAAACTGATCATGTGGGAGATCGGCAAGAGCCTGGCCGACTCGCGCAAGGAATTCGACCGCACCATAGAGTACATCCTGGCCACTATCGCGGCGCTAAAGGCGCTGGACAACAACAGCTCCCGCTTTACCGTGGTGGAAGGCACTATCGGCCAAGTGCGGCGTACACCGCTGGGCGTGGTGCTGTGTATGGGGCCGTACAACTATCCCCTCAACGAGACCTTCTGCACCCTGATTCCCGCGCTGCTGATGGGCAACACCGTCGTGTTCAAGCCTCCTCAGTACGGGACTTTGCTGTTCTCACCTCTGCTTGAGGCGTTTCGCACGGCCTTTCCGAAAGGCGTCATCAACACCATCTACGCGGCGGGCGAAGTGGTGGTGCCACGCATGCTTGCGTCGGGCAAGATCAATGTCCTGGCGCTGATAGGATCGAGCAGGGTAGCAGATCATCTAAAGAAGCAGCACCCGAAGTCGCACCGCCTGCGGGCTATCCTCGGGCTTGACGCCAAGAACGCCGCCATCGTCATGCCCGACGCCGACTTGGCGCTGGCGGTCAAGGAGTGTGTGCTGGGCGCCCTGTCTTTCAACGGGCAGCGCTGTACGGCGCTCAAGATGCTTATTGTGCATCGCTCCATCCTGGACAAATTCCTGCGACTGTTCTCGGAAGAAGTCGGCAAGCTCAAGATCGGCATGCCATGGGAGCCGGGTGTCAGCATCACGCCGCTGCCTGGTCCCCACCGCACGGCGTATATGACTTCAGCCATTGACGAAGCGACAGGCATGGGCGCTTCAATAATCAACAGCAAGGGTGGGACCTGCTGCAGCACCCTTTTCTATCCTGCTGTGGTCTATCCGGTGCGCGAAGGCATGAGGTTGTACCGGGAGGAGCAGTTCGGCCCAGTGGTTCCTATCATGGCCTACGACGATGTCGAGGAAGCCCTGCAGTACGTAATTTCGTCGGACCATGGCCAGCAGGTCAGCGTCTTCGGGTCGAACCCCGCGCAGGTCGGCGCACTGGTCGACCCGCTGGTCAACCAGGTGTGCCGGGTCAATATCAACTCCCAGTGCCAGCGGGGGCCGGATGTATTCCCGTTCGCAGGTCGGAAGGACTCCGCCGAGGGCACCCTTTCTGTTTCCGATGCACTGCGCGCCTTCTCCATCCGGTCGATGGTGGCCGTCAAGGAAACTGAGGCCGGAAAGGGGTTGCTGAACTCGATCGTCCGCAACCACGCATCAACCTTCATCAATACCGGCTTCATCCTTTGAAAAGGCTGCCTTCGTGTGTGTGCGCCAATGCCGAATTGACCATTCAACACGTCCTGTGCCGACTATTGAGTGATCACTTGATTTTCTTGTAGAACGTTGCTGGCTATGGCTATTCGGAAAATTGGCCTGGTCACTTGAAGATTGGCACACTTGATCAATTTTTGGTCGGCGCCAACACTGGTCAGTCAATCCTCGGCACCCAGGTCAAATTGAATCGGCACAATCAGCTTTGGATGGTCAGCGTGCGGTTGGCGGGAACAGGGGTGGTACTGGCGCCGTGCCAGACCAAGGGCGACTCATTTAACTGCACGCAAATGTGTTCACGACTTTGGCTTTGTGTGTTGTAAATTCGGCATGCCGCAAAGGCGCATGAATGCTAGGTGGCTGTTTACGACTTTAATTGCCA
>DASYTX010000399.1:0-10138 GCA_036001865.1 Terriglobales bacterium | reverse complement strand
TCCCGGCCGAGGCGGTCAAGGGCCTGCTTGTCGGTGCTCGGGGACTCGGCCTCGACCAAGCGGCGGAGGAGTTCGACCATTTCGCCCTGACAAGACTGCAAGTAGGTGAGCAGTTCCGCGGCGGCGGGCGGTCCAGCTGATCGAGTTGGGGTTCCAGGACCCATCAAGTTAGCCAGTCACCAGATCGTCGAACACCAAACCCGAGATCCTTCGCTCCCGTATCCCGCGCTGGAGAAGACGCGCGGGAGCCCTCGGTCACTCAGGATGACAACGAGGTAAAGAGGATCATTTATAAGATAGCCCCTTTATAATGGCGGCCTCGCATGAGCAAAGCGACCGAGATAGCGGCCGAGGCCCCAGCGGCGGAGCCCGCCACCACGCTGGACATCAACCAGATCCAGCAGATCCTGCCGCACCGCTATCCCTTTCTGCTGATCGACCGGGTCACGGAGCTGGAGCGCAAGCAACGCATTGTCGCCCTCAAGAACGTGAGCGTCAACGAGCCCTTCTTTGCCGGGCACTTCCCTGGGTATCCCATCATGCCTGGGGTGCTGATCGTGGAGGCCATCGCGCAGGCCGGGGGTGCGCTGCTGCTGACCGAAGTCGGCGACCGCAACGACAAGCTGATGTTCTTCACCGGCATCGAGCGCGCCAAGTTTCGCCGCCCCGTGGTGCCGGGCGACCAGTTGCGCATCGAGGTGGACGTGCTGGCGTGGCGGCAGACCGCGGTGCGCATGCAGGGCAAGGCCTACGTGGAGGGCAAGCTGGCGGCGGAAGCCATCATCACATGCCAGCTTGTCACCCGGCCGGCGCCCGGCGAGGCCGCCAGCCGCGCCAAGCCCACGGCGGATAGCGCGGGGTAGCGCCTTGCTCATGGCTGGCCAGCGATCAGCGACCCACGACCGGATGGTCCACCCCACCGCCATTATTGATCCGGGCGCGACCGTCCCCGATTCCTGCCGCGTCGGGCCGTATTGCGTGATCGGCCCCGATGTGGAGCTGGGCGAAAACTGTGAACTGATTTCGCACGTGCGCATGGAAGGGCCGACGCGCATCGGGTCGCACAACCGCTTCTTTCCCTTCAGCTCTATTGGGCTGGCGCCGCAAGACCTGAAGTACGCGGGAGAACCCACGCGGTTGGAAATCGGCGACCACAACACCATACGTGAGTTCGACACCATTAATCGCGGGACGGTGGGTGGCGGGGGCCTGACTCGCGTGGGCAACCACACGCTCATCATGGCTTATGCCCACATCGCCCACGACTGCCATATCGGGGACCACGTCATCCTGGCCAATGCGGCCACTCTCGGCGGGCATGTGACGGTGGAGGAGTGGGCGGTGGTCGGGGCGCTGTGCCCAGTGCATCAGTTCGTGCGCATCGGCGCGCACAGCTACATCGGCGGGGGGACGACGATCACCAAGGACGTGCTGCCGTTTTCTAAGACCGTGGCCGCGCGCGACACGCATGCTTATGGGCTGAACGCGGTAGGCCTGGAGCGCCGTGGGTTCAGCGAGGAACGCATCCGCAAGATCCATCACGCGTTCAAGGTGCTGCTGGCGTCGAAGCTGAATACGTCGCAGGCGCTGGAAAAGCTGAAGGCGGAGCCGGAGCTGGGCGAGGATGTTGAGATGCTGATCCGGTTCATCGAGGGGTCGGAGCGCGGAATAATCAAATAGCTGCTGGCCACCGATTAGACGGATGGGCACGGATCAGAAAATCCGTGTGAATCTGTGGAATCGGTGGCTTATTGTTGCGATATGGCAGAGAGGCTTGGCCTGATTGCGGGGAATGGGAGGTTTCCACTGCTGGTACTGGATGCCGCCAAGGCTCGCGGCGCGGAGGTCGTGGTCGCGGCCATCAAGGAAGAAACCTTTCCCGAGATCGAGCAGCATGGCGCGAAAGCTGTGCACTGGATGTCGCTGGGCGAACTGGGGAAGCTGATCGATACCTTCAAGCGCGAAGGGGTGACGCGGGCGGTGATGGCGGGGCAAGTGAAACACAAGCAGATCTTTTCTGCGATCAAGCCCGATTGGCGCATGGCCAAGCTGCTGCTATCGCTGGGCAGCCGCAACACCGACTCGCTGATTGGAGCGGTGGCGAAGGCGCTGGCGGAGGAAGGCATCACCCTGGTGGACTCAACTTCCTATCTCGAGCCGCTGCTGGCGCATGCGGGCGTGTTGACGAGCCGCGCGCCCACGGAGCGGGAGCAGCAGGACATCGCCTACGGGCGCGCCGTCGCCCGTCACCTGGCGCAGTACGACATCGGGCAGACAGTGGTGGTTGCCGGCGCAGCGTGTGTGGCGGTCGAGGCCATGGAGGGCACGGACGCAACCATCCAGCGCGCGGGCGAAATCATGGCCAGCCTGCCGGCGAAGGCGTCGGCGCTCAGCCGCAACCTCACGGTGGTGAAGGTCGCCAAGCCCGGGCAGGACATGCGCTTCGATGTGCCGGTGATCGGAGTGGCCACCATCGAGGCCATGCGGCGTGCGGGGGCGACGTGTCTGGCGATTGACGCAGGCAAGTGCCTGCTGCTCGATGGGGATGCGGTGATCCGCGCGGCGGACGAGGCGGAGATAGCGATTACGGCGGATTAGTTGTTTCACCGCCGAGAACGCAGAGGACGCCGAGCTTTCAATCGTCCCTTGCGGGACTGGACCTTCCACTCACTGCCTACCCAGGACTTCGTCCTGGGCTACTTTCAATCGCCCCTGCGGGGCTCTCGGTCGCCGCCACTGTCGGACTCGATCGGCGGCCTCGGCGATCTCGGCGGTAAATCAAAAGGGGGCGGCATCTGCCGCCCCCGTCTCTCGCCTACGCGCTGCTAGGCGGCGCTGCTCTTCAGGGCGCGCTCGCTCTCCTCGAAGCGCTTGTTGACCTCGGCCCAGTTAACCACGTTCCACCAGGCCTTCAGATAATCGGCGCGGCGGTTCTGGTACTTGAGATAGTAGGCATGCTCCCAGAGGTCGTTGCCCATCACGGGGTAGAGTCCCTGCATGAAGGGGTTGTCCTGGTTGGCGGTGCTGATGATCTCCAGCTTGCCGGCGTTGCGCACCAACCACACCCAGCCGCTGCCGAACTGCTTCACGCCGGCATCGTTGAACTTTTCGGTGAAGGAATCGAAGGCGCTGAAGGTCTTCTGGATGGCCTCGCCCACCGGGCCGGTGGCGGGCCCGCCACCCTGCGGCTTCATGATCACCCAGAACATGCTGTGATTGGCGTGGCCGCCGCCATTGTTGCGCACGGCGGTGCGGATGTCTTCGGGGACCTTGTTGATGTCGCGCAGCAGCTCCTGAACCGTCTTGTCGTGCAGTTCGGGGTGCTTGTCCAGCGCAGCGTTCAGGTTGTTAACGTAGGCCTGGTGGTGCTTGCCGTGGTGGATTTGCATGGTCTGGGTGTCGATGGTCGGCTCCAGCGCCGAGAAATCGTAGGGAAGCGGTGGCAAAACGTGGGCCATGATTCTTCTCCTCTATAGATTTGGGCCGACTGATAGGACTGCGGGATGCACCGGCGCGCGCGCCGGATTCGCCAGCCGGTAAACGACAGCGGAGGGCGCTGCTACAATCGGGCCTCTGCCCTCCCCGGACAAAATTCGCGTTGCCATCATAGGCGTCGGGGCGTTCGGACGCAACCACGCACGCGTGTACCGCCAGCTGGAACAGCAGGGTGAGGTGCTGCTGGCAGGGGTACTGGACACGAGCGCTGCACGGGCAGCGGCCGTTGCCAAAGAGTTCGGCACCGAAGTTCTTCCCTCCATCGAATCGCTGCGCGGGAAGGTGGATGCTGCTTCGGTAGCGGTGCCTACCGCCGATCACCTAGGGGTCGCGCGCTCTTTAATGGAGTCCGGCATCGATGTGCTGATCGAAAAGCCGCTGGCGCCGACGCTGGCCGAAGCCGATGAGCTGATCGACGTGGCGGGGCGCAGCGGACGGATCGCACAAGTGGGACATCTGGAGCGCTTCAACCCGGCGGTGAGGGCCACGCTACCGCTGATCACCCGGCCCATGTTCTTTGAGGTGCACCGGCTGAGCGTGTTCACGCCGCGGTCGCTCGATATCGACGTGGTGCTCGACCTGATGATCCACGACCTGGACATCGTGCTGGCCCTGGTGAAGTCGCCGGTGAAGGAAGTGCGGGCGGTGGGGCTGCCCATCATCACGCCGCGGGTGGACATCGCCAATGTGCGCATGGAATTCGACTCCGGGTGCGTGGCCAATTTCACCGCCAGCCGGGTGAGCACGGAGCGCGTGCGCAAGCTGCGCTTCTTCCAGCCGCAGCAGTACATCTCCATCGATTACGGGCGACAGGATGTGCTGGTGTTTACGCTCGATTCTGCTGGCTCGGCCGTAACGGCAGGCCAGCCGACGGGCTTCTCGCCTTTCCCCGGAGTGACCGTCAACCGTCCCGCGACCACCCCCGAGGAGCCGCTGCTGGCAGAGTTGCGGGCGTTCGTCCAAGCCGTGCGGCAGCGCAGCCGGCCGGTGGTTCCGTTGGAAGACGGGCGGCGCGCCCTGGCGGTGGCGCTGGAAGTCGCGGCGGCGATCAAGGAACACGCGCACCGGGTGATGTAAATCGGCAGGCGGCAGGTCGTTGCTAGTTAGCGGAAGAGCCCGACAGGGCGATTGAGAATAGCCCAGGACGAAGTCCTGGGCTATGAGGAGACTGCGGAGTTTAGTCCTGAAGGGACGGTTGAAATGTATGTCGCATTCGTATGTCAGTATGCTCGCACACTGCGTCTTCTCTACGAAAAGGAGTCAGCGATCTCTTCGGCCTGAGATTCAGGGTCGTGTGTGGGCCTTCATGGGCGGGATCGCACGGCAGAACGGAATGAAAGCTCTCGCCATCGGCGGGATCGAAGACCACGCGCATCTCCTGCTCTCGATCCCCGGCACTATGCCCGTGGCCAAGGCAGTACAACTCGTCAAAGCCGGTTCCTCAAAGATGATTCACCAGACTTTCCCCGGCCTCGTGGGATTCGCTTGGCAGGAGGGTTACTCGGCGTTCAGTATTGGAGCGTCGCAGGTGCGGAAGACGATCGCATACATAAGAGATCAGAATAAACATCATAAGCGGCGCACATTCGAGGAAGAGCTGATTGCGTTCTGTAGGAAACACGGAATCCAATTTGAGAGTCAATCGTCCCTTCGGGACTAGCGTGTTAAGTCCATTCCTTCCCAGCACTTCGTGCTGGGCTATTTTCAAGCGCCCCTCTCGGGGCTAGTTGCCAGCAGCCTGGGCGCGTGGCGGGCAAACGATGCTATCGCCTCGCTCCCCCCGTCTAACCAAACGACCAGAAATGGTGCGACAATATCAGGTACTGCCTCAAAGCCCTGTTCTGGCGGGCTCGGGGATGGTGTGACCACAAGCGGATGGCAACAATAGACAATCAAGCCGCGCGGACCGTGGAAGTCGATCCGTACTACGTTGACCGCCACGCCGTTCCAGTGCTGCTGGCCGAACTGGCCGACGAGCGCGCGCGCAGCCGGGTGCGAGAAGCCAGCCTCCTCTCGCTGGTGATCCACCTGCTGCTGTTCATCGCGATTCTCCTGGCACCCAAATATGTGCCCAAGCGGGCACTGAAGGCGTGGACGGCGCAGGAGCTGATCCAGCAGCGCGAACTGACCTACCTGGAACTGCCGCCTGACAAGCAGGTGGCACCCAAGCGTCCGACCGACGTCATCTCTGACAAGGACCGCATGGCCACGCGGCGCCGGGCGACGCTTGACCGCAAAGAACTGACGAAGATCCTAGACAGCGCGCGTCCCGGCCCGGCGGGGCCACCGGCAGTGCCAGCCCCGCCCGTGTCCCAAGCTCAGGTGACACAGGCCACGCCGCCAGCGGCGCAGCAGCCGCCGGTCACACGCCCAGAAAACCGGCCCGGCAACCAACTGGCGCGACTGGAGCCGCCGGCGCTCACCGGGCGCTCTGCGGGTCCGTTTGGCGGCGGGCTGTCGGCCGGATCGGCCATTGAGCAGGCGGCGCGGGCGGCGGCTGCCAATCGCGCTGGGGGTGGAGGTGCGGGCGGGGACTACGGTCTGGGCCGCGGTCGAGTGGGCGACAATGCCGTGCAGAGCAACCTCGACATCCTCAGCGACACCATGGGCGTGGACTTCGGGCCCTACCTGGCGCGGGTGCTACACGATGTGCGCGAGAACTGGTACAACCTGATCCCCGAAGTGGCGCGCGCCCCGCTGATGAAACGGGGTAAGGTATCGATTGAGTTCGCCATCCTAAGAGACGGCGGTGTCGCGGGCATGCGGGTGACTGGCCCGTCGGGAGATGTATCGCTGGACCGGGCTGCGTGGGGTGGCATCACGGCGTCGAATCCGTTTCCGCCTTTGCCGGGCGAGTTTGGCGGCCAGTATCTCGCGCTGCGTTTCCACTTCTATTACAACCCAGACCGGGCGGAACTGCGGTAGCTTCGCTTCACGGGCGAAAACAGCTATCTGTGCTTTTGCCGTTGCTTGGGGCGCGCAACCGGCTCCTCAACCACCGCAAACTGCAGTTTGCGTTGCACCCGGTCGATGCGGTCCAGCAGGACGCGCACACGGTCGCCCAGCGCGTAGGTCTTCTTCGACCGCTCGCCAACGATTTGCTTGGTGTTCTCGCGATAGGTGTAGCGGTCACCGGTGAGCGTGCCGATGGGCACCAATCCTTCCACAAAGAGGTCGAGCAGCTCCACGAAAAAGCCATAGCGGGTGACGCTGATGATGAGGCCATCGAACTCCTCGCCCACGCGCTCCTGCATGAATTTGATCTTCTTCCACTCGATCAGTTCGCGCTCGGCATCGGCGGCGCGCCGCTCGGCCTGGCTGGACTCTTCCGCAATGTCGTGCAGTTCCTCCAGCGGAATCGGCCCGCTTAGTTCCCGGTCGTCAGGGCGCTGTTTGCTGTGTCGCGACTGCGCACCGGCGACTGACCAGTGACCACTGCGCTTCGACCACGGCGAGACCACCTTCCCCTCTGCCATGCCCTGAGGCAGACGCACCACGGCCGGTCCATGCGGTCCCTCCTGCAGCACTTCTTTCAAGATGCGGTGCACGATCAGGTCAGGGTACCGGCGTATGGGCGACGTGAAGTGCGTGTAGGTAAGCGCGGCCAGCGCGAAGTGGCCAACGTTCTCCTCGGAGTAGCGCGCCTGCTTCAATGAACGCAGCATCAGGTAGGAGAGGATGCGCTCTTCCGGCTTGCCCGCAATCTTCTGCGTCAGCTTCTGGTACATGCGTGGAGTGATGTGCACTTCCTCCGGAATCTCCACCACGCGCGGGTTGCGACCAGATCCGTGCCTTGCCCGCCGGTCGGCGTGGATCTGCATGCGGCGTACAGGAAGCGCTCCCACACCGAGGGAGTAGCCGAAGCTGGCGGCGATGGTCTCGAACTCGAACACCTTTTTGGGGTCGGGTTTTTCGTGGATACGGTAGAGGGAGGCGATCCCGTTGTGCTCCAGGTAGGAGGCCACGCACTCGTTGGCCGATAGCATGAACTCCTCGATGAGGCGATGAGCGATGTTGCGCTCCGAGGGCACGATAGCGCGCATCAGGCCGAATTCGTCGAACTGGATCACCGGCTCGGGGAGGTCGAAGTCGATAGCGCCCCGCCGCACGCGTTTGCGGTTCAGGATGAGCGCCAGCTCGCGCATGAGTTCGAAGATGTCCGCCACCTGGCGATAGCGTTCGCGCAGCCCGTGGTCGCCCTCCAAGACCAGGTTGACGTTGGTGTAAGTCATGCGCTCCGCCGAGCGGATGACGCCCGGGTGCAGCTCGTAGCCAACAATCTCGCCGGCGCGGTCGATTTCCATGACGCAAGACATCACCAGCCGGTCCACGTGCGGCCGCAGGCTGCAGATGTCGGTCGAGAGCTCCACCGGCAACATAGGCACGGCGCGATCGGGGAAATAGACGGAGTTGCCGCGCAGTCGCGCCTCCACGTCCAGCGCCGAACCTGTGCGCACATAGTGCGCCACGTCGGCAATATGCACCTGTAGCTCGAAATTGCCGTTCTCCAGTCGGCGTACGAACACGGCGTCGTCGAAGTCGCGGGCGTCTTCGCCGTCGATGGTGACGATGGGCAGATTTCGGTAGTCGCGGCGGCCGCGCAGCTCTTGCCCCGGGAGCAAATCTTCGAACCGCTGCGCCTCTGCAATGACTTCGACGGGAAACTTGTGCGGCAGGTGGAACTTGCGGATGACGATCTCGACATCCACGCCGAAGTCGTCCTCGTAGCCGAGGATTTCGATTACCCGGCCGCGCGGATTCTGGGTAGGCGTGGGCCAGTCAGTGATTTCGACGTCCACCACCACCCCTTCCAGGTCTTCATATTCCGTGCGCTTCCGCGCCTCTCCCCCTAGTACCCGGTGCTGGTTCGCTGCGCGCTGTTTTCTAGTAGCGCCGGCATCCTGCCGGCTGTTGTGCGGGCGTCCCGCCGGAACTGCACCGCCGCGCTCCTCCGGCCACTCCATGCCGCGCGGGATGATGATGTCCTGCGTGATCTTCTCGTCGATCGGGGTGACGTAGTTGAAGCGCGGGTTGTAGTGGAACGTTCCTACCACGGTGCCGTGCGCCCGTCCCAGCACGCGCACGATGCGTCCTTCGGCGCGGCCGTCGGCACGGATGCGTCCCATCTCGACCATTACCCGGTCGCCGTGCATGGCCGAGGCCAGGTCGCGCGTGCCGATGAAAATGTCTCCGCTCAGTTTCTGCTTCAGTGACTCGCTTTCCGGGATGACGAATCCGTAGCCGTCGCGGTGCATGGTCAGCCGCCCCACGACCAGGTTGCGGCTGGCCGCAGCCAGGGGGATGGCGTAGCGGTCGCCGGGCATCTGGACCAGCTCGCCGCGACTGACCAGCCGCTGCAGCCGCTCGGCCAGCGCGCGACGCTCCTCGCCCCGCAGCCCGAACTCGCGCAGCAACTGCTTGTAAGCTGCCGACTTCTTGGGCTGGATGGCGATCTTTTCGAGAATTTGCCGGTCGGAAACCATGGTGGTTTTAGATGCCAAGCCTAAACCGAAGAATGCAATGGGCCGTCGGCGGCTCCCAGTTTCCTATCCCGCCGGTGTATCTCCGGCCAAAAGGACCGTTGTACCGTTGGCCAAGTACCAACGGCGGTGTAGCCCGGATGTAACGTCCCCTAAGCATGAAAGCTCTTGGGCCCTGAGTCTATGACTGATATAAAAACCGCAACTGCGGTTGGCATAGTGATGCAAGCAAATCAGTGTCGCCGGAAGGGCGGCAAGGTCCGGCCTGTGTCCAGTTCAGCAAGCCGCGTCGCGCGAATTCAAGACCCGAGAGGAACCAATGTGGAAGCCCGCTAATCAGCCCGCAATTACTCCCAAGACCGAACCGGAGAGGAATCCCATGAGCACCACGCCTGGAATGTCTGCTGAGCCCATGCCGTCCGGCGCCCCACGCAACCCAGCCCCCAACAACGCCGAGCAGGCGACCATAGGCAAGTCGCTCGTCATCAAGGGCGAAGTCACGGGCTCGGAGGCGCTGTACATCGATGGCCGCGTCGAAGGCTCCATCAACCTCGCGGGCAACCGCGTGACCGTCGGCCGCAATGGCGTAGTGGCCGCCAACATCAATGCCCGCGAGATTGTCGTGCTGGGCAAATTGCGCGGCAACCTCATGGCCAGCGACCGGGTGGACATCCGCAGCGAAGGCTCGCTTACCGGCGATGTCGTCGCCCAGCGGATCTCCATCGAGGATGGCGCCTTCTTCAAGGGCGGCATCGACATCCGCAAGCCCGGGCAGAAGCCCAACGGCGATCTGAAGGAAGAAAAGCCCGCCGAAGCTCCCCAGGCCGCGGCTGCCCGCGCCTAGGCTATTGTCACCCTGAGCCCGGGCGTGCGTCAGCCGCCCGGGTGAAGGACCTTTGTTGTAGCGACCGCGACTTTGCCCGGGGTGCGATGTTCAGCAGACTTCTGCAGCTCCTCTCCATCGGCTGTTCCCACCGCAGAATCTCGCAGCCATTTACAGCAGCCGCCCCGCCGCTTTCGCCCACCGCAAGCTGGGAAGCTGTCGACATCCAACCCGAGCATTATGTTGTTTGCCTGGATTGCGGCAAGAAGTTCAGCTACGACTGGCAGAACATGCGGGTGGTGTGGTAGCTCTGACTGCGGACGGTATAATCAACTGCATG
>DASYTX010000398.1:0-3037 GCA_036001865.1 Terriglobales bacterium | reverse complement strand
AGAAGTTGCTCCGGGACGGAGAACTCCACGTAAATCGGCGCGATCTGGTTGATGGTCACCAGCGGGTTGTCGGTGTCGTTTTCCTTGATGAGGTTGCCGCGATGGACCTTCAGATTGCCGGTGCGACCGGCAAAGGGCGCTGCGATAGTTGTGTAGGTAAGCTGGACCTTGGAGGCCTGCACCGCGGCACGGTCGGCCTGCACGGCCGCTTCCAGGGCCTCGGCGTTGGACGTGATCTCATCCGCCTGCTCTTTGGCTACCACGCCCTCCTTTAGCAGCTTGGCGTAGCGCGCTGCCTGCGAGGCGGCGTTCTTGGCTTGGGCTTCGTCCTTGGCGAGGGTGGCCTCGGCGCGCCGCAGGTCGGCTTCAATCTGCCTCCGGTCGATGGTAAACAGCAGTTGGCCCTTGCCCACGTCCTGCCCTTCGGTGAAATGCACTCCCGTCAGGGTACCTTCCACCTGCGACTTCACCGCCACCGTGTTATATGGCTGTACGGTCCCGATGGCTTTCACCTGAACCGGCATGGTCTTCTGCGCCACGCTGGCCACCGTCACCGGCACCGCCGGACGCGGCGGCGCCTGCTGCTGTTTGGAGCAGCCGGTCAGCGTGGCTGCCAGAAACAGCAGGAAGGTTGCGGAACGCAGGACGGGGAAAGTCGTGGGCTTACCCTTTGAAATGACAGACCTATTAATGAGTGCGTTCATACCTTTCATCCGCGTCCCCAGTGGCTTGTCATGCTGAGCGAAGCGAAGCATCCCTACCCCCGACTTCCCCTTTTCACTAGGACTCCTTCGCTTCGTTCAGGACGACGATCCAGGCGCTCTTTGCTATTGCGCACTGCCACTCCTTCAAGCCAGATGTCCGTTAGGGCCTCGCTAACCTCTTTGACGTCGAACTCCTGGAATCGCTTCCAGCCAAACACCTCCTGGACGAGCGAGTGGTAGACCACCATACCCAAGTAGCCGCGCGCAGCCAGCAGCGGATCCACCGTTCGGAAGGCGCCCTGACGGATGCGCCGGCTGATGTACTTCGCCAGCAGCTCGAAGTACTCCGCCACGTGGGTGCGGAAGAAGCGGTCCGACAGGCGGTGGTTTTCGAGCGCGCTGTACAAAAGCAGGCGGGTAAGACTGCTGTCGGACGCCCTGCGCCGTAACATCTCCTCGGCAATGGCGGCAAAGATCTCTCGGTCGCTTCCGCCGGAGTGCAGGATCTTCTCCAGCGCTTGCCGCCCGCCACCGGTGGTGCATTGGTGGTCGAGAATGGCCCAGTACAGGTCCTCCTTGCTGGGGAAATGGCGGAAGATGATGGCTTCGTTTACTCCGGCACGCTCGGCGATCTGCCGGGTGGTCGTCCCTTCAAAGCCCTGACGGGCGAACAGCTCCTTGGCTGCCTGCATGATCTGCTCGCGCCGGTCCGGGCGGATGCGCATTGGGGCCGTAGTCGCCATGTAAGTAATCACTTACTCTACGGGCGGTTCAGCAGGCTGTCAACGTCGACCGACCCGCCCGCGGTGTGGGAGCAGCAGGGCAAGGCAAGACTTGCTTTCGCCTCCCTAAAGAAGAAATCACCACGGCTGATGCCGGCTATTGCTACCATTTCCCCATCCATGCGCCAGCGCTACCAGCAGTGGATGCACGCCTGGGAGACCCGCCTCAACCAGCGGGATACCAACCGCGTGGTGCGCCCGTTCGAGTGGGGCATCGAGTGGGCGCGGCGCTGGCCTCTGGTTGACGGTACGCCATCTGCCGATGGCTGCCAGGCCTGGCTCGATGAGCTGAACCGGCGCATCGTGGCGCGCAGCGACGGGTTTTTCGCTTACCAGACCCCCACCGATTTTCTGCTGGAAGGGAACAGGCTGCGGTTCACCTCGGCCGTGAGCACGCCCTATCCGGAAAACAACATCGCGACGGCGCGGTGGTTCCCGGTGCGCGGCAACCGGGCCGTAGTCGTGCTGCCGCAGTGGAACTCGGATGCGGAAAGTCATGTCCGGCTATGCCGCATCTTCCAGGTTCTGGGTATTGCAGCTCTGCGCCTGAGCCTGCCATATCACGATGTGCGCATGCCGGCGGAGCTGGAGCGCGCTGACTACGCCGTGTCGTCAAACCTGTGCCGCACCATCGATGCCGGACGCCTGGCAGTCGCCGACGCGCGCTCTTGTCTGGACTGGCTTGAAGATCGTGGTTACAGCCGGCTAGGAATCGTCGGCACCAGCCTGGGGTCGTGCTATGCGTTCATTACCAGCGCGCATGATGATCGGCTGAAGGTAAACGTGTTCAACCACGCCTCCACCTACTTTGCCGACGTGGTCTGGGCGGGACAATCCACGCGCCATGTCCGCCTCGGGGTGGAAAGCAACATTGACCTCGAGGGCCTGCGCCGCGCCTGGCTGGCGATCAGTCCCATGGCCTATGTGGACAAGTTCGCGCAGAAACCGAAGAAATCGCTGGTGGTCTACGCGACATATGATCTGACCTTCCCGCCGGAGCTGTCACGTGAGCTGATCGGGGAATTGAAAAGGCGGGATGTGGACCACCGGGTCGCGGTCCTGCCCTGCGGGCACTACACCAGCGGCGAGACGCCGTTCAAGTTCCTGGATGCCTGGCACATGGCGAAGTTCCTGCAGTCGGCGTTCTAGAAAACGAAAACTGCGGAGGGTTGCAGAGAAATTCTGCAGAGTGCCGTAGCCTGGCGTCGAAGCAATTAGCCACGAGGTCTCCGGTTACCCTGAGACTCGTTCCTTACCCTGGCAACGGGTGCTCAATAGCCCCGCGTGGCACGTCGGCGTGACCGCAAAACGAGCGCTAGGGCATTCCAAGAGACAGCGTTAATAAGCACAACAGCTAAAAAGAAGGCTATTCCGTACCATCCGGCGAGCTTGCCCAGGCTGTCCAGTGTACCTATTCCGTAGCCTAGAAGAATCCCTGGCAAAAGCAACAGCACCGCAGGAATCCAAAGGAAGTCGCGTAAACCACCTATGCCCACGTGAAATTGTGTCGAGTAAAAGCCCAACCCAATACCGACTAATTGGGTGGTGGCA
>DASYTX010000397.1:0-14809 GCA_036001865.1 Terriglobales bacterium | reverse complement strand
GCGGGTTGAGGCTGGAGAGTCACAGCCGGTCGAGAGTGTTCCGTCGCAGATCGGCGTGGCGTAGAGCAGCTTTTGGCCGCTAGCTTCTAGCGTTTGGCTTGGCCCGGTCGAGGGCGACCGGGCTACAACTTGCGCCACGTTTCACGCGTGACCAGTTCTGCTTGTATGAAGCCGCGTGCATAGATCCCTCGCTGCGCTCGGGATGACATTCATCTATCAAGCTCATTCACCAGCAGAGTTGAGGCTTTGGGCAGATAGCCCTTGCGGCGGAACCAGTCCTCCATGGCCGCGTGGAGTTGGTCGAGAGGCACGCGCTGCCCGACCTCCATTAGGCCGTCGCTGACGGGAAGCGTGTCATCGAACACCGCCTGGTTGGTGAAGTTGCGCATGGCGAAGCTGTCGAGCCACTTGAGGGGCGCCGGTTGGCGGCGGCCGTCGGCTTCGTACTCGACGCGTATCTTGCGGGAAAACATTTCTCACGAAAGTGAAAAGTGGAAAGGGAAAAGTGGAAAGTCAGTCTAACTCTCTCACTTTCACTTTTCACTAGTCACTTTTCACTTTCCACTTGCCACTTTTCACCTGCTTAGCGGCCCGGCCTGGCGGATGGCCGCGGGCACCTCGAATTTTTCAAAGTTCTTGGCGAAGCGAGCGGCCAGCTCGGCGGCGGTGCGGTCGTAATCCGCCTTGTTGGACCAGGCATTGCGCGGCTTGAGCAGCTCGGAGGGAACATCGGGGCACGACGTAGGGATGCTCAGGCCGAAGGCTGGCTCAGTCTCGAACTTGGCCTGCATGAGGCGGCCATCGACGGCCGCGCGAACCATAGCGCGAGTGTAGGGCAGGCTCATGCGCTTGCCTACGCCGTAGCGTCCGCCCTGCCATCCGGTATTGACCAGCCAGCACTGCGCATTATGCTCGCGCATGCGCCGGCCGAGCATCTCGGCATAGACGCCCGGGCGCAGAGGAAGGAAAGGCGCGCCGAAGCAGGTGGAAAATGTCGCTTGCGGTTCGTTGCCCATGCCGGCTTCGGTGCCGGCGACCTTGGCAGTGTAACCAGACAGAAAGTGATACATGGCCTGCTCGGGGGTGAGACGGGCGATGGGCGGCAACACGCCGAAGGCGTCGGCGGTGAGAAAGACGATGTGCCTAGGATGACCGCCGATGCCGGGAATTACGGCATTGTCGATGAAGTCCACCGGGTAGGCGGCGCGAGTGTTCTCGGTGATGGAGTCGTCGTCGTAATTAGGCTCGTGCGTTTCTGGGTGAATGACCACGTTTTCCAGAACAGCGCCGAAGCGCAACGCGTTCCAGATCTGCGGTTCCTTCTCCCGCGAAAGCTTGATGCACTTGGCGTAGCAGCCGCCTTCAAAGTTGAAGACGCCGTTGGCGCTCCAGCCGTGCTCGTCGTCACCGATCAGGCGGCGCTCTGGGTCGGCGGAGAGGGTGGTCTTGCCGGTGCCGGAGAGGCCAAAGAAGAGCGCGGTGACGCCGTCGGAACCGATGTTCGCCGAGCAGTGCATGGGGAAGACATTGCGCGGCGGGAGAATGAAGTTCATCACGGTGAAGATGGACTTCTTCATCTCGCCGGCGTAGCGGGTGCCGCCGATGAGCACCAGCTTGCGGGTAAAGTCGGCCAGGATGAAGGCATCGGAATTGGTGCCGTCGCGCTGCGGCTCAGCGCGGAATTGGGAGGCGGCAATGACGGTGAACTCCGCCCTGTGGGTCTTGAGTTCGTGCTGCAGCGGGCGCACAAAGAGCTGGCGCACGAACAGGCTGTGCCAGGCCAGCTCATTGATGACGCGGATGGGCAGGCGGTAGTCGGGATCGGCGCCAGCATAGAGATCCTGTACGAACAGCTCGCGACTTTTTAAGTAGTGCAGGACGCGGCGATAGAGAGCGTCAAAGCGGTCGGCGTCGAATGGCTGGTTGACCGGGCCCCAGGCGACGGTGTCGGCTGTGGTCGAATCCTTTACGGTGAACTTGTCCTTGGGAGAGCGGCCGGTGCGGGCGCCGGTTTGGGCTACCAGCGCGCCGTTGGAGGCGATACGCGCTTCGCCGCGGCGGATGGCGTGCTCGACCAGCGGGCCGGCATGCAGGTTGCGGTGCACCTGCTTGCCGGCTACCAGTTCGCTGATCTCGGCCTCCAGAGCGGCATGCGTGTTGACCGTCGCCATTAGTGCACTCTCCTGAGATGAAGCCAAAACCCATAATTTTGCACTTCGAGAGTCGGTTTTCAAAGGAAATAAGCTGCTAGCGGCGGTCGAGCGGCAGAGCGCTCAGCCGCTTGTGGCGGCGGATTCGGAGAGCAGCTTGTGGAGATGCTCGAAGACATCGTCAACGGTGAGCGTCAACATTTCGCGCCCGGTCTCAAGGCCTTCCTCGATGGCTTCTTTCAGATAATGGCCGGCGATCTGGACGGCCAGCGGATCAGTGAGTTCTTTGCCCGTGCGCTTCTTGTATTCCGGCCAGGCGGCATGCGGCAGCGCCACCCACACCGGATGTCCGTCCACCAGGAATTTCACATCCACGGCATCGGCGTGGCGGGTGGAGATGGCTACGATCAGCGCCTGATAGATGCAGTGGAATTTTTTGCCGGACCAGCGGTCGGTGGCGTAGAAGTCGTCGTACACGGACACACAATCCTAGCCCCGATAGGGGCGCTCACCTGTGCAGAACGGGGCCTTTTCCAATCCCAATGCTTACCCAGAGATAAAATCGCTTGGGGGCTTTCCCCAAGCGGCCCCTAACGGGCGCTCAGATTATCTCCCCCCGCGATGAATCGCTGCGCTATTACCATCGTGGCCCTGACGGGCCACGGAGTGGAAGCTCCAGATTCAGTCGCCACGTCCGTTCGTGCGCAAAGACAAGAGGCGTGTTTCCCTCTTTCGTAGCACTTTACAATCTGTAGAGCGGGAGAAAAGCAGATTCCCGACCCAGGTAGGAGCCAGCCCATTAATATCGTGCGCGCCGACGGGTTCTCCACGCTACCGTGGTTGGTTCATGGTTTCTCCACCCGGGTGGGCGGTGTCTCGAGGATCAATGACGCGAACTCGCTCAATCTTGGGTTCACGAAACGGGACACGCGCAGTGCGGTGGAGAACCGTGCAGCGTTTCAGCGCACGATAGGCGCGGTGAACGGATCAGAGCCCTGGCCATTGGTCACGCTGCGGCAGGTGCACTCCGATCTTGTCCACCGGGTTGATGCTCTGCCGGAGAAGCCGCTGATCGGCGACGGCGTGATTACGGGAACGCCCGGCCTGCTGCTGGCGGTCGAGACTGCGGACTGTTTGCCGATTGTGCTGGTCGATCCAGAGCACAGGGCCGTCGGCGTGTTCCACGCAGGATGGCGAGGGACCCTGAAACGGATAGTCGAGAAGGGAGTGGGCGCCATGCGCGGCGCGTTCCTGAGTGAACCCGCTCGCATGAAGGCGGCGATTGGTCCGGGCATTGGGGCTTGCTGTTACGAGGTGGGCGAAGAGGTCCGCGAGCAGTTCCAATCGCAATTCTCTTATGCGGCGGAACTTTTTGAAGAGCGCACGGAGCGCGATCCGGTGCGCGAGAAGTATCCGCTGATGTTCATGTCGGTGCGGCCGCTAGGGCACACAGAGCAGGCGCGGAAGATGTATCTCGATCTAAGCGCCGCCAATCGTCGCCAGTTGCTGGATGCGGGGCTTCAGGATGCCAACATCAGCACCGTCGGGCTGTGCACCGCTTGCCGCACCGACCTGTTCTTTTCCTACCGGGCGGAGAAGGGCCACACGGGACGACAGATGGGAGTGGCGGGAATACGGCAGTAGCAGTGGTCAGTGGACAGGTAAAGCAGATATATCAAGAGCTCTGCTATGCTTCCGCACTGCTGAGCCATGCCCAAGGCTGAGATAATCCGCATCGCGCTGAACGCCCTGCGCGCGCACAAGCTGCGTTCCTTCCTCACCGTGCTGGGCGTGATCATCGGCGTGGCCACGGTGATCGCGGTGGTCTCCGTCATTCAGGGCTTCAACCAGTACGCCACTTCGCGGGTGATGGACTTCGGCTCGACCTCGTTCAGCATCACCAAATTTTCCCAGGGCTTCAACACGATTGATGACTTCTGGCGCGAGTCGCGGCGCCGCAACCTCGACCTGGAAGACATGCGGGCGGTGGAGCGCGGCTGCAAGCATTGCCAGATGGTGGCCGGCATGTACAACGACCTGGGCCGGCCGAAAACGGTGAAGTACAAGTCGCGTACAGCCGAAACCGTGATATTGCGCGGCGTGACGGTGCATGCCGCGTTCATCGGCCAGGTGATGGAACTTGATGCTGGACGGCACTTCACCGAGGCCGATGTCGAGCACGCGCGGCCGTTCATCATCCTGGGCGGCGACGTTGCCGACCGCTTGTTCCCCACCGAAGACCCCATCGGCAAAGATGTGACCGTTGCCGGGCGCGAGTTCCTGGTGATCGGGGTGGCCAAGAAGAACGGCGACTTCATGGGCACGCCGCAGGACACGTTCGTGCGTATCCCCATAACGGTGTACACCAAGATGTTCAACGTGGCCCACGAGCCGCTGTTCATCCAGGCGCAGACGGCTTCGCCTGTGGGCATGCGCCTGGCCATGGAGGAAGCCCGCGTCATCCTGCGTGCGCGACTGCATCGCATGTACCACGATGATGACGGCTTTTCCATGGCGACCGCCGATACTTTTCTCAGCATGTGGAAGAACCTCACCGGCTCGGCGTTTCTGGTGACCATTCTGGTGGCGGGGATCGCGCTGGTGGTGGGCGGGATCGTGATCATGAACATCATGCTGGTGTCAGTGACCGAGCGCATGCAGGAGATTGGGCTGCGCAAGGCCATGGGCGCGCGGCAAGCTGACATCCTGCGGCAGTTTCTGGCTGAATCGATCGCGCTGGCTGCGACCGGAGGAACGCTGGGAGTGGCCACCGGGGTGTTCATCGCGGTGCTGGTCTCCTGGTTTTCACCGCTGCCGGTGACCATCCGGCCGTGGTCGGTAGCCCTGGCGCTGGTGGTGGCGTCAACCATCGGCATCTTCTCAGGCGTCTATCCGGCACGGCGGGCAGCGCGGTTAGATCCGGTAGTGGCGTTGCGGCAGGAGTGAAAGCCATGCTGTGGCAGATGATCGGGGTGGCGCTCGACAACATCCGCAACTTCAAGCTGCGCTCCGGCCTGACCATGCTGTCGGTGGTGATCGGCGTAGCCGTGATCGTGGACATGGCGGCGGTGATCACGGGGCTGAACGCGGTGGTCGCCAGCCAGGTGGGCAGCTTGGGCTCGAACATTGTTACCTTGTCGCGCCTGCCGCAGTTCGCTTTCCGCTTTCCTACCGAAGAAGAACGCCAGCGAAAGGAACTGACGCTGGAGGACGCGGAGGCCATCCGCAATGAAGCCCGCAACGTCAGCCTGGTGACGGCCATCCTGGCGCCTGACTGGATCCGCTTCCCCAATCCAAGCGTGCGCTATGGCAACGTGCACGCCCGCAACGTCAAGGTATTCGGGGTAGAGCCGGACTACATCAACGTGTACACGTCGTACGTGCGCGCCGGCCGGTTCTTGAGCGATGGCGACCTGCGTCACCGCACCCGCGTGGTGGTGTTGGGCGCCACAGTTGCCGAAACCATGTTTCCGCACCGCGATCCGGTGGGCAAAACCATTTATTACGAGAACGATCAGTTCGAGGTGATCGGGGTGCTGGAGCCGCGCGGCTCCATGTTCGGATTCGACCGCGACAACTTCATCTGGCTGCCCGTCACGACCTTCTACAAGCTGCATCCAGAGTCCAAGGACGACCTGACCATCTCCATGAAGGCGGGCGCGCAAGCGGCGGTGCCGCAAGTCATCGATCAGGTGACGGAGATCATGCGCCGCCGGCGGCACGTCGCGCCCGCCAAGCCCAATTCGTTTGACGTCAACACGCAGAACCAGTTCATCCAGCTTTACGAGCAGTTGACCGGCGGAATCTACATTGTGCTGCTGATCATTGCTTCGATCAGCCTGGTGGTGGGCGGCATTGGAGTGATGAACATCATGCTGGTGTCGGTAACCGAGCGCACGCGCGAGATCGGAGTGCGCAAGGCAGTTGGCGGGCGCCGGCGTCACATCCTGGCGCAATTCCTGGTGGAAGCCATGGTGCTGACCGCAGTGGGCGGCGTGATCGGTATCGCGTTCGCAGCGGCTGTAAGCTTCGCCATCGACGCGTTCTCGCCGTTGCCGGCGCGATTGTCGCCATTCTGGATCGTGCTTGCGTTCAACGTGGCGGTTGCAGTGGGATTGTTCTTCGGAATGTATCCCGCAGCCAAGGCGGCGAAGCTGGACCCGATTGAGTCGTTGCGTTATGAGTAGGGTGGCTGGACTGGTCGTCGGCCTTCGGTCGTCGGTCTTCGGACTAGTCTTAAGCGGGGGAGGGAGGCGCGCTGGGCGCCGACTGTGGCGCGCCGGTGTTGACCAGGTCCTTGAGTTCCTTGCTGGGCTTGAAGAAGGGGATCTTTTTGGCGGGGACCTCGACGCGGTCGCCAGTCTTGGGATTGCGACCCACGCGGGGATTGCGCTGGCGGGTGCGAAAGCTGCCGAAGCCGCGGATCTCGATCTTGTCGCCGGCGCGCAGCGAGTGCACGATGCTGTCGAAGATGGTTTCCACCACGATCTCGCTGTCCTTGCGGGTCAGCTCCACCACGCGCGACACTTCCTCGATGAGGTCGGCTTTGGTCATGAGTGCTCTACTCCTGAAGGATTCCTGCCCGGGCCCGGCTGAGGCAAGCTAACAGAATTCGTGCCGCTCGGCAATCCGCCTACTTCCAGAGATAGTAGAAGCCCACGTGGTTCTGCATGAGCTTGGCGCGGTCGGGGATGAGGTCGGAGACGTCGCCCAAGAGCAGGTCGAGGACGGTGCGGCGCTCCTTCTCGGGGCGAACGAGCACCGGTTCGCCCTTGATGCCGACTGATTTGGCCGTGTCTTCGACGGCGGCGTGGAAGTCGCCGATCTCGTCGATGAACTTCAACTGCTTGGCCTGTTCCCCGGTCCAGACCTTGCCGTCGGCTGCGGCGCGCACATCGTCGAGCTTCATCTTGCGGCCATCGGCCACGGCGCGGATGAACTGGGTGTGCATCTGGTCGAGGAGCGATTGCAGGTAGGCGCGCTCGGCCGGGGTCATCTCGCGGGTGGGCGAGCCGGTGTCCTTGAACTCGCCCGCTTTCAGGGTGACGTCTTTCATCTTCATCCAGCGGATCAGGTCACCGTAGTTCACCCACTCGGCAATCACGCCGATGGAACCCACGATCGAGCCCTCGTCGGCGAAAATCTTGTCGGCGGCGGTGGCGATGTAAAACCCGCCGCTGGCGCCGACGCTTTCAATTGAAGCCACCACCCGCTTCTTGTTCTTTTCACGCACGCGCTTGACGGCGCGCCAGATTTCTTCGGAAGCCGCAACGCCGCCACCGGGAGTGTTGACGTGGAGGATGATGGCCCTGATGGAGCCATCCTCGCCAAACTTCTTGAGCTGCTGCACCACCTGCTTGGGCTGAAGAATGACGCCCTCGATGTCCACTACTGCGATCTTGTCGCCGAAGGCAAGGCCATCGGCCCGCTGATCGGCGCGCAAGGTGACGTATACCAGCGTGAATACTGCCAGCACGAAAAGGAAGAAAGCCCCTCCCCCGATCAGGATCCACAGCAGGGTGCGGGAACGAGTGTCGTTAGTCATGGAAGGGTTAGTGTAGCACCGAGAAACGGGGGTCGAGCGCTGCATTCCGGCAGACATTTCACCGCCGAGAACACCGAGAGCGCCGAGACGTAGTTTTTCACCAGAGGCACAGAGAGACCAAAAGACATAAATCTGCACCACGGAGGCACGGAGACACGGAGCGGCGTCAAGAAAAATATCGGCGGCAGGATGCCGCCGAAACAGCCGGCGAGACGCCGGCGCTACCGACGGCCTTCACGGTTCCTCCTATTTCATGCGGCGCGACGGATGCCGCTCCTGTGCTCGGCAAACAGGGCGATCATCTCGCGATTGAACACGGGGAGGTCGCTGGGCTGGCGGCTGGAAAGCCAGTTGGCGTCGCGAATGACCTCGCGGTCGTCCCACAGGCCACCAGCGTTGACGATGTCGTCGCGGATGGTGTGATAGCTGGTTAGTCTGCGGCCGCGCACCAGGCCCGCGGACACCAGCAGCCAGGGGCCGTGGCAGATCACGGCGATGGGCTTCTGCTGTTCGTCCATGCGGCGGATAAACTCCTGCGCCTTGGGATGGACGCGCAGGGCGTCGGCGTTCAGGGCGCCGCCCGGCAGCAGCACGGCGTCGAAGTCGTCGGGATTGGCCTCGTCCAGAGTCATGTCTACGGGGAAGCTGCCGCCCTTCTTGTCGTGATGGACGCCCTGCACCCTGCCCGGTTTGGGCGCAATGATCGCGGCCTTTGCGCCGGCCTGCTCCAATGCCTTCTTGGGCTCGGTGAGCTCCGACTGCTCGAAATAGTCCGTCACCAGGACGGCGACGCGCATGCCATTCAGATTCTTCTCGGGCATTTGGTCCTCCTTTCAGTGAGGCAAGAGGGCGAACCGGCAACACCGGCCCGCAGTTGGTAGTGAATAAGTTCAGGTCTTGGTTGAAGCGGTCGTCAGGAAATTCGATGCCTGGGCAAATGCAGGAGTTTTACGGATTCAGGGAGAAGGAGAGTAGCACGAGGTGTCGATTGCCGTGGCCGACGAAAAGGCGTCAAACATACCGGCGCGGGACGCGCTTGGATATCCCGCAGAGGATTTCGTAAGGGATGGTCTTGGCGAGCAGGGCGTGTTCAGCGGCGGTGATGCTGTGCTCGCCGCTCATGCCCAGGATGACGACTTCATCGCCGAGATCGACGGCGGGAACGGCGGTGACATCCACCAGGGTGATGTCCATGGAGACGTTGCCGACGATGGGAGCGTACTCGCCCCGGACCAGGACGCGCCCACGGGAGGAGAGCTTGCGGCTGAGACCGTCGGCGTAACCCACGGGCAGGGCGGCGATGCGGGCTGCGCCGGAGGCCACGTAAGCGCCGCCGTAGCCGATGGCCTGACCAGCTTCGACATCGCGCAGGGCGAAGATGCGCGTCTTCCAGGAAAGCACCGGCTTCACGGGCATGTCGTAGCTGTCTTCCGAGCGTGAACCGTCGAGATTGGTGAACGGCAGGTAGTAGCCATACAGGGCGAGGCCCGGGCGCACGAAGTTCATCCAGGTATTGCGACGGGCGAGCACGGCGGCGCTGTTGGCGATGTGGAAGTACGCCGGTGAGAGCCCGCCCTGGATGACGGCGGTCACGGCGGCATCGAAGCCCTTCATTTGCGCCTCGACCGTGGGCGAGTCCAGCACTTCGGAGGAGGCGAAGTGAGAACACACGCCTTCCACCGCAAGGTGTTCGGCCTTTTTGAGGACCTCTACCAGCAAAGGCAATTCGTCAGAGTCGACGCCGAGGCGGGCCATGCCGGTATCGACCTTGAGGTGGACGGGAAGTTTGCGTTGCATCTCGGCAGCGGCATACTCCAGGCGGTCCACGTGTTCCCAGTGCCAGACAGCGGGAGTCAGGTCGTGCTCAAGCACGGCTTCTTCATCGCCGCGCCAGAAGCCGGTCATGAGCAGGATGCGGCCGCGGATGCCAGCTTCGCGCAGGGCGACACCCTCATCAGTTGAGGTCACGCCGAACCACTTGGCGCCCTCCTGCTCCAGTGCACGCGCGCACTCGATAGAACCGTGACCGTAGGCGTGCGCCTTGACCACGGCACAGACGGTAGCGGCGGGGTGCACGTAGTCCTGTAGCAGGCGGAAGTTGTGGCGCAAGTTGGCGAGTGAAACCTCGGCCCAGGTGGGGCGCAGGTTGGTCTTGTCGATGGTGAGGGCCGGGGTGGACATAAGTTTGCGCGATTATACCGGGATTTCACCGCCGGGATTTAACCGCCGAGTCCGCCGAAAGCGCCGAGATTGTTTTTTCACCACAGAGGCACAGAGACACAGAGACACAGAGGAAACCACATCCAAGTCACTGCTTCACCGCGGTGGCACGGAAGAAAACTAGAAAAAAAGGTCAACCTTCTCGGCGTTCTCGGAGGTGAAACAGTTCAGCTACACCAAGCCGAGGCGCAGGATGTCGTGTGGCTCGCGGGCGCGCAACATGAACTTGTAGGCCGCGAGCAGCGGCGGGAAATAGATCAGGCTGGTTAGCGGGTCGGCGCGGAAACGCATTAGCACGCGGGCCGGCACCGGCTGCTCCCAGCTGGGATGGGCGTAGCGCGCCTTCAGCATCTCGTGCAGACGCTCGGGCTCGTTGGGCAAGAAGCAGGGTGGATCCAAGCACCAGGAGAGTTCCAGCAAAGCGCTCAGGTAGCCGCGCTCGTGCAGGTCGAGCCCGAACATCCATCGCGGGTTGAAGGGCAGGAAGGGGAAGGCGCTTCCGGGATAAGGACTCTCCAGCGGCATGTAGGCGGCCCGCATGTTGAACCTCCAAGTCGCGATCAGGGCCGGGGGCCGAGAACAACAAACACAGCAACGAAACCCAGATCCTTCACTCGGGTCTCCCCGGCTCGACCACCCCAACACGCCCCCTCGACTTCGCTCGGGGCAGGCTCCACCGGGCGTGTCGGGGACCCCAAATCAGAAAACGCCGGGGGCCCTCCCTCGTTCAGGATGACAACCACAAAATATCGTGTGCTTATGCATCCGCCGCCCGCGATTCAAAGCGTGTGTAGCGCTTGATGAAGGCCAGCTCGACTTTGCCGGTCGGGCCATTGCGTTGCTTGGCGACGAGGAGCTCGGCGATGCCGTCGAGGTCGGGATCGTCGGGCTTGTAAACTTCCTCGCGAAAGATGAAGGCGACCAGGTCGGCGTCCTGCTCGATCGAGCCCGACTCGCGCAGGTCGGAGAGTTGCGGGCGATGGTCGCCGCCGCGGCTCTCCGGGGCGCGGCTTAACTGCGAGAGCGCGAGTACGGGCACGCGCAGTTCCTTGGCCAGCGCCTTGAGACCTCGCGAAATCGCGGAAACCTCCTGGGTGCGGTTTTCAAAGCGCTTGCCACCAAGCGGCGCGGCCGACATGAGTTGCAGATAATCCACGATCACCAGGTCAAGCGCGCCTTGTTGCTGCTGCAGACGGCGGGCCTTGGCACGCATCTCGTGGAGCGAGATGCCGGGCGAGTCGTCGATGTAGATGGAGGAGCTGGCGAGCGCGTCCAATGCTGCCACCAGCTTATGGAAATCCTCGCGCGGCAGGAAACCGGTGCGCAGCTTGTGCGAGTCCACTCGCGCCTGTGAACAGAGCAGTCGCAGCAGGAGCGCCTCGCGTGACATTTCCAGAGAGAAGATGCCGACAGTTTTGCCGTCCTTGGTGGCAGCGTTCTGCGCGATGTTGAGCGCAAAGGCGGTCTTGCCCATGGAGGGACGGGCGGCGACGATGATGAGATCGGAGGCCTGCAGCCCGCAGGTCATCTTGTCGAAATCGGCGAAGTAGGTTTCCAGGCCGGTGATGCGCTGCCCGCGCTCGTAGAGAGCGTCGATGGATCCGAAGGACTCTTTGACGATCTCGGGAATGGCGGCGAAGCCCTGCCCGATGCGGCTGTCAGAAAGCTGGAAGATGGCGGACTCGGCGCCGTCGAGGATTTCTTCGGCGGGCTCGGCCTGCTCCAGGGCGCGCGCGATGGCACCGTTGGCGGCATGGATGAGGCCGCGCAGCAGGGCCTTGTCGCGCACGATGTGCACGTAATGCTCGATGTTGGGCCGGCGGGGCACACCGTCCGTCAGCGAGGAAATGTAGGCCACCCCGCCGACCGCCTCCGCTTCTTTGCGGCGGCCCAGCTCTTCCGTCAGGGTGATGAGGTCAATGGGACGCCCGGACTCTGCAAGGTCCACCATGCGGGCGTAGATACGGCGGTGAGAGTCGAGGGAGAAATCGTCGGGACGCAGGGCCTCGGCGGCTTGGTTGTAGGCGAAGTTGTCGAGCAGGATGGCGCCCAAGATGGAGCGCTCGGCATCGATGCTCGCCGGCAAACCGCGCTCGAGACTGTAGTCAGTGCTTGCCAAGGCTTGCGACCAGCTGTAGGGGAGAAGCTGCCGGATGGTAGCGGATCGGGTTGCGCTGAACATCCGCAGTTTGCAAAGAGCGCGTGGAAAACGCCCTTCTGGACGAATTTTGTCGGAACCAGAAATGCAAGCACATCAGGGAGTTAAGCCAGAAATCGAACTCGACAGAATTGTGCCACAAGGGCGGCATGCTAGGCGAACAGAAAACGAATGGCGGCTTGCGCCAGCCCCGCAAGCCGCCTCGATGAAGTGTGATGCCCTGAAGGTCGCCACGCACCCTTCAGCACGTGGCATGTGCCGTGTGCCTCGGGCCACTGCTCAAACCGTTCGGTGAGGTCGCTCACGTGGGTCGAACCGGTTCTGTGAAGCAGCGGCTGACCCGGTTTCGCCTGTGCTTACTCGCGCGTTCCGTGTCACCTATGCGCCGAAGGCACCGTGCGCTTCGGGACATCGCACTCTGTCATTGCCCGGCACTGTGCCTGAGGGCGAGCTGCTGCTCAAGGGGAAAACAAGATGTGCTTGTGCAGAAGCTGTGGAGAGATGGGATTTCTTGTGGAAATTGGAGGAAAAGGGCAGGACGGAGCGTCGAACTGCATCGCGCCTGATGCAAAGACGGAACCCCACTTCCGCCACCTGTGGCCAAGACCCGTGACAGCGTGCATAGATCCTTCGCGCCGCTTCGCGGTGCTCAGGATGACATTCTCATTCGTCTTGTAAGTGGGCGAACTATTCGCGCACGCCGTCGAGGAAAGCGCGCAGCTTGCGCGAGCGCGAGGGGTGACGCAGCTTGCGCAGGGCCTTGGCCTCGATCTGGCGGATGCGCTCGCGGGTGACGGCGAAGGACTGCCCAACTTCTTCGAGCGTGTGCTCGCTTCCGTCCTCCAGGCCAAAGCGCATCTTGATCACCTTTTCCTCGCGCGCAGTGAGGGTGCGCAGCACGTGCGCCGTCTGCTCCTTGAGGTTGACGTTGATGACGGCGTCAGCGGGGGAGACCACAGCGCGGTCCTCGATAAAGTCGCCAAGGTGCGAATCTTCCTCTTCACCGATGGGAGTTTCCAGAGAAATCGGCTCCTGGGCGATCTTGAGCACCTTGCGCACCTTGGCCACCGGGATGTCCATGCGCTTGGCGATCTCTTCCGAAGTGGGCTCGCGCCCCAACTCCTGCACCAGTTGCCGCGAGGTGCGGATGAGCTTGTTGATGGTCTCGATCATGTGCACCGGGATGCGAATGGTGCGGGCCTGGTCGGCAATGGCGCGGGTGATGGCCTGGCGGATCCACCAGGTGGCGTAGGTGGAGAACTTGTAGCCGCGGCGGTATTCGAACTTGTCCACCGCCTTCATCAGGCCGATGTTGCCTTCCTGGATGAGATCGAGGAACTGCAGGCCGCGGTTGGTGTACTTCTTGGCGATGGACACCACCAGACGCAGGTTGGCCTCGATGAGCTCCTTCTTGGCCGCTTCGGCGTCCATGTCGCCCTGGATGATTTCGCGCTGGGTGCGACGCAGTTCCTGGAAGCTGACGCCAGCGTCCTGCTCCAGGCGCTCGAGGTCCGCGCGGTGCTGGCGCTGGGCCTTGCGGTACTCCTTCTTCAGGTCCTCGCTGCGGGTGGCCTCGATCTTGCGCTCGAGGCTGGAAACCTGCCGGTCGAGGGAACGCATGATGTCGAGGGTCTTGTTGACCTTGTCGATCAGGCGCTTGCGCTCGGGACTGTTGAAACCCAGAAAGCGGATGGCGCGGGAGATTTCCACCTGCTCGCGGCCGAGGTTCCAACGGCAGCGGCGGTATTCGCGCGGCTTCTTCTTCTCCGAAAGGTCCCTGAGCTTCTCGGTGAGCTGCGTGGCCTTCTTATAGTGGCGGGCGAGCTCGTCGATGCGGCCGGTGATCTCCCTGATGCGATTCAGGACGATCTCTTCGGTCAGCTCTTCCTCGTCGAAGGTGACGATCTCCTTGATGGAGCGGACGCCCTTCTTCAGGTCCTCGCCGACGGCGATGATCTCGCGAATGACGATGGGAGAGCGCGAGATGGCCTTGAGCACACGGAGCTGCCCACGCTCGATGCGCTTGGCGATCTCCACCTCGCCTTCGCGGGTGAGCAGGGGCACGGTGCCCATTTCGCGCAGATACATGCGCACCGGGTCGTTGGTCTTTTCCAGCGCGCCCGGGGTGAGGTCGAGCTCGACGTCCTCGCCGGCCTCGATCTCCTGCTCGAACTTCTTGCCCAGTTCCGAGGAGGGGAGCTTGGGGCCTTCAAGGACATCAATGCCCTGCGTGCCGATCGTGGTCAGCAGGTCGTCGAGGTCCTCGGGAGAATGGACATCGTGGGGGATCAGATCGTTTACCTCAGCGTAGGTGAGGTAACCCTTCTCCTTGCCCGCATCAATCAGCTTCTTGATGTCGTCGTACTTGTCGTCCAGAGCCAAAGAAAAACCTCGTCAGTGCCGTTGTTTAACGGCGCCCGTCACCTCTGGCTTGCGCTGGGAGGAAAGTGGAATGTGCCCAATGGCGAAACCCATTTATGTTAGCACAGGATGCCACCTTCGTGGATCAAGAAAACTTTACTCCCGGTCGCCGGCCTGTGGGTGTGAGCGCCTCTAACTTTTAGATGAAACAGGGGGTTACTTGGTTTCTGAGGTTTTTTCCCGAGCCGGCATGCGAGGGCACCCAGCCGGTCAAACCGCCGACAAGGCACGGTCAATCCTCTGCTTCTCCTCGACAAGCCCGGTCAGGGCAGAAAGGTCGCTGCGGCGCTCCGCCTCCGCGATCTGCTGCTTGAG
>DASYTX010000396.1:0-4695 GCA_036001865.1 Terriglobales bacterium | reverse complement strand
CCGTGCGGTCGTAAGCGCTGGTACTGGGGACGAGCTTGCCGGGATTGGCCGGATCGATGCAGACAATCATCCCGGGTTCAAGGGAGAGGCTGGTCGGGTTGATGTCGAATTGCTCGGAGAGGTCGGCCCCGCCCGTGATCTCGAGGACTTGGGTGGTAATCCGGCCTGCCCCGCTCGAGTCGGCCCGGAGAACGATGGTGGCCCGGCCATCACCCTTATAGAGCGCGAGGTACCCGCCACCTTCCGCCCCGGCTTCGGCGTCAAGCTGGATTGTGTTGGTGCCATTGGCCTGGCGCATCAATATCTGACTTCCGGCGCTCGTCGATTCTGCGCCCAGGATCTCTACCGTTTCGGTCCCAGTCGCATCCAATACGGAAATCTCCCCGCCGCTCCCGGTGCTCTGCCCGTCGACAAGAACTCGGGTCGAGCCACTGCCGTTCCTCACCTGGATCGAGCCAGCTCCAATGTCATCCGCCTGAAGAATGAGGCCCGAGGTGCCGTCGGCCCCGTTGAGCGAGAGCCAGCCACCGAGGCCTGGCCATACTTCGGCAGCGAGACGGACGCCCGTACTGCCATCAGCCTGCTTCAGCAACATCTGGCCACCGAGCAGATTTGCCGCTGCACCCTGGATCTCCACGGTGGTGGTGCCATTAGCCTGTCGCATCCGCATTTGGCCGCCGGCGTTGCCGCTCTCTGCGCCGATGATCTCGACCGTTTCGGTGCCGTTCGACTCAAACAAGGACAATTCTCCACCGAAGGACGGGGCGGAGAGACTCGCGCGCATGGCGCCGTTCAAGGAAGCCAGGGTCAAGCTCCCACCCCGGTCGGCATAGGTCCCGGGAGGAGGAAAGGGAAAGAAGAAGGTCCCGGAATCCAACGTGACGGTCTGATTGCTGTTGTCTCGATCGAAGAGCAGAAGAGCCCCGCCCGCTTTGCCGTCCAGCCGGAGTTGTTCAGCTCCGTCGCTTCCATGGAGGCGAATCTGATGGCTGGCGCCGAAGAGCCGGATGGATTCGACGTCGTTGGTCCGATTCCAAAGGGTGAGTTCGCCGTTGGCCGAGGCGCTGCCTAGTTCGATGTCGTCCGACAGTTGCATGCTAGTGACAGCGTTGGTCGCCAGCTTGGCCGCTGTGACCGCACCGGGCGCGAGCTTGGCGCTGGTGATCGCACTGTCCGGAACTGTGCCGCCAGTGGCCGCGTAGATGGCATAGGGCGCAGCCGTAATGGCTTGCCGCGGAGCCTGCACAGTGTAGGCAGCCAGGCTGCCGTTAGTGCGAACGCTGATTTGCAACCAGCGCGTGCTGCCGCTGAACGCGACGGCGCCGAAGTCGAGCGTCACCATGAACAAGCCGTTGGAAACGGCTACCGGCGCTATCGCCACGTTGCCACCGACCTGGCCGCCGAGCGCGGCGGCGTCCCACAAATTGAATTGCAGGTCGTAGGCACCGGTGGCCGGGCGGTCTCGGTCGGTGAGACGCCCTTGGTAGGTGAAGGCGGTGTTGAATTGTTGGGCCACGCCGGAAGTGGCCGCGGCCAACAAGAGGAACAGAGTGAGGATCGGACTTTTGCTTTTCATGGTATGGATTTCTTTTGGTTTGTGATGTTGTATGGATGGAGTTTGGTCGGGAGACAGACCCGTTTCCCGCTCAGGGTTTGTGCAGGCGGAAGAACCAATGGGCGCTGCTCATGGGCAAAGTCACTTGCCTTTCTTCACCCACGACGACGGGCGTAAAATCTACGTCCGCCCAACCGACAGGTGGCACCGCGCCAGTGGCTTGCTGCAACTGGAAGCCGGTCGAGGGATGGGGCCAGGTGAGCCTGACGTTGCCGTCAACACGGGTAATGCGCAGCGCAGGTGGCACCTCCAACCCGGGACCGGGATCCACCCAAAAGCCGCCAGTCAAGGTGTAGCTACCCCCGCTCATGGCGCCTGCGTCGGGCTGGCCAATCGTGCCGCTGACGGAGTAAACGCCGCCGCCGCTTGTACCTCCGCCACCATCGATGGTGAACCAGCCGAGGGAGAAGTTTTGCCCGGAAGCGACGCTCACCCAACTCAGGAGCGTGACCGCGCCGAACCACGTGATTGAAGATCGCAAAGTTTTCATGACTTTTTCTTTCATGGCCTATCACTGTGTTTAAGTGAACTGCTCGCCCTGCCGGAATCAGGCGGCCTGCAAGCACACAGATTTTTGCAGACCGATCACCTGATGCCGGCCAGGGCGGTTTTCCCGCACTCGCGGGCCGGCTTGTTGGCCGTCACTCCTTACAGAAGAAACTGGGGAGACCTATCACAGGCCCGCGCAAAGTTTTCTCCGGGTATCGAGTTGTGAGCATGCTGTCATTGGTGAGGGTCGCTTGGACCGCAGGCGGTGCGAATCGGCGTGGCGACCAGGCCAGAGGATCAGGTCACAAACTGAAGACCGCCATGCGGGTTAATGGCAGGGAGCAAACTCGCGGGCAATGCCCCGCCAATGCCAGCGCCGTTGGCCCGGGTGGCGGAGGAGGCAAAGGGCGTGCAACAGCACACGCCCCAGGCGGTAATTGGCCAGAGCGTTCATAGCGCCTCCTTGACCGAGGAGCGGGTAAGGCGCTGCCAGAGGGAGATGGGAGAGAGTGGCCAACGCCATCGGCGGACGCGACCGGGGTGTGCGATCAATTCCACGCGCCATGACACGCAGCGGTGCCATACGATTTTTACTGTTGTGTATTGGAGCGTCGTTTTCATGTCGCCTGCCGATGTTTCTATTTCCATTCCTTACAGAAGAAAATGGGGAGAGCTATCACAGGGCCGTGGAGATTTGCGATTTGCGACTCGTGGCCCTCCTCAGCCAGGACGAACAAGTCCGACAACGATGAGCGACGAAGATGGGCAGAAAGAGAGGCGCCAAAGATGCACTACAAGCGCGCGGACTGAAGAATGGCGGCGATGTAGTGCATTTCGCTCTCGATCTCCTCGGGGCGGGCTACGGTGGGTGTGATGACGGCCCGCACCTGTTTGCCCAATCGTTCGCGCAGTCGGTGCACCGCCATGGTCACGGCATGGACACTCATGGCCAGTTCGCCGGCAGCGATGGCGTAGTCGCCGGGAGAAGCCTCCTTATCCAGGAAAACCGCGAGGCGGTCAAACAGCGGTGCTTTGCCCTCTGTGGCGTATTGTTCGCGGAGGCTTGCGAGCGCCGTTTTCATGATTTGCTCCGCCCAGTCGCGATCGTAAGTTTTTTCCGGCAACGCGTCAGATTCGGGTTCGAGCAAATACCGCTCTTCCGCAGTGGCGGTGTCCAGGTCGATGAAGGTTTGGCCACCGCCGCGCTTCAGGGCGTTGCGGAAGTCGTGCTCGTTGGCCAGGAAATGACCAAGTGCGGCCAGCAGAAATGAACGGAACTTGCCTCTCCGACGGTCCACGACGCCAAGGAAGTTCTTCTGTAGAAGCTGATAGAAGTAGGCCTGGGTCAGGTCCTCGGCATCTTCGGCGGTGTAACCTAGCCGGCGGATATAGGCGTAAAGGGGATACCAATAGGCGCGGCACAGTTTTTCCAGTGCTTCCTTCGCATGAGGCGAGTCAGGCAGTTGCGCGCACATGAGATTTGTCCAGGAAGTGGTGACGAAGCATGGCCCTTTTTCAGGTGACGGCTTTCGACTGCTGTTACTCGCGCCCATAACACTCGGATCAATCGCGCCGGGCCTGATCTATCGCTGCAGGCTCAAGCCGCACGGCGTTTGAGGTTAGACGGCGTGCAATGTACGCGAAGAGAAAGTGCTTTTCGATGTTTTTTTATGCAATGTTTTTTACGCCGGGCCCTGGCTGGCTGCGGCTGGACTCGCACCGGCACCGAGGTGTTGCAAGCGGACCAAGTCCGCCTGCATTTGCGCGGCCGAAGCGTAGCGCAGACGACAGTCGGTCATGCAAGCTTTGCCGAGGATTTTATTGAGTTCCACCAGCAGGGCATGGTCTGGCCGTCCCAGCCAGGTGGTGGGAAATTCGGGGAATAGCTCGCGATCGCGGCCCATGCAGGCCTCATAAAGAACCTTGCCCAGGCTGTAAACGTCTGCCGTGGGCGAGCCGGGACCTTCGGGGGCTATGTAGCCTTCCGTGCCAAGCTGAGTCACTGCTTGGCCGGAGGCGGCGACACTCGTTACAAGCCCGATGTCCGCAAGCTTGGGCGCCCCGCCCACCAGGATGATGTTGGACGGCTTGATGTCGCGGTGGATGAGCTGCTGCTGGTGCAGGTAGTCGAGTGCGTCCGCGAGCGCGGCAAAGATCCGCACACAGTCCGCGGCCGGGATGCGTCCTTTTCGGGTGATTTCGCGGGCGAGGTTGTTTGGTTGGTAGGTGTCCGCATTGATCTTTTGGGCCGACACCTCGTCATCGGCCAGTTCCATGATGGAGTAGAAATAGCCACCGGCGTCGTTGCGACCGACATGGAGCAACCGCACCAAACCGGGATGGTTCAGCGAGATGGGCAGGTAATGCTGGATGCCACGGAATTCCCGTTCGTAGGGTTCGGCTCTATCGAACGCATTCCGATAGACAATCTTCACCGCGCGGTAGAGGCCGACCACATTGCGGGCCAGCCAGACTTCCCCGTAGCTTCCGCGCCCCACGCAGCGCAACATCGTGTGGTCGGGAATGACCGGCACCAGTTCGCTGGCCGGGGAATGCTGGACCACTGTCGACTGCCCCGTGGAATTGGCCGG
>DASYTX010000395.1:0-3588 GCA_036001865.1 Terriglobales bacterium | reverse complement strand
GATGCATCCCAGCACTAACGCCCATTTCGGCATGGCTGCGCGCAGCGTATGCGGGATTTAGGGAATGGTCAATCACCTCTGCGGCTAGCGCTTTCGTGCGCTTTCCATTGCCCTAGGGTGCGGCGCGCCTTAGAATCGTCTCGGCGCCGAGAAGCTGCCAGCCCGAGGAAGCTTGAAACCGGTCATCGCCATCTATCCCGGATCGTTCGACCCTCCCACCAACGGGCACCTGGACTTGATCGAGCGCGGCAGCAAGATCTTCGACGCACTGGTCGTGGCCGTGGTGCGCAATCCGGAGAAGGAGAGCCCGTTGTTCACCGCGGAGGAGCGGCGCGAGATGCTGCACCAGCTCACCAAGCATCTGCGCAACGTCAGCGTCGATTCCTTCGAAGGGCTGCTCGTCGACTACGCCCGGCAGAAGCAGGCGCATGCCCTGATGCGCGGCATTCGCGCCATCAGCGATTACGAGTACGAGTTGCAGATGGCGCTGATGAACCGCAAGCTCTGTCCCGAACTGGAGACCGTCTTCATGATGCCGGCGGAGCAATACTCCTACCTGAGTTCGCGGCTGGTGAAAGACATCTATCGCCTGGGGGGATCGGTGCGCGGCCTCGTCCCGCCGCTGGTCGAGACGCGGCTCTCCGACAAAGTCAACGGCCCGCACGCCGCGGCATCCCGGCGAAGGGCCCCGGCACGAGCGAGGAAATGAACCCTATGGCAGTCACGGCGGAAGCCAAGGACACGCTGACGGCGCGCATCAACCGCATTGAAATCTCGGCCACCTTGGCCGTGGTCAACGAAGCCGAAAAGCTGCGCGCTACGGGTATCGACCTGGTGGACTTTGGCGCCGGCGAGCCCCACTTCGCGACTCCGCAGCACATCAAGGACGCCGCCATCGCCGCCATCCAGGCCAACTTCACCAAGTACACCCCGGTCGCGGGCACGGCCGAGCTGCGCGACGCTATCGTTCGCCGCCACGCCGCCGACTTCCGCTCTGACTACAAGCGCGAGGAGACCATCGCCTCCACCGGCGGCAAGCACGCGCTCTTCAACGCTATTCAGGTATTGGTGGACCACGGCGACGAGGCCATCGTGCCCGTGCCCTACTGGGTGTCGTTCAAGGACATCGTGCAGTACGCCGGCGGGACCTGCGTCTTCGTGCACAGCGATGAGGCGCGCGGATTTGCCGTTACTGCCGACATGATCGTGCGCGCCATCACCCCGCGCACCAAGGCCATCATCCTGAACTCGCCCTCGAACCCCTCCGGTGCCGTTATGCCCCTTGAGGAGATGACTGCCATCGTGCGCCTGGCCCACCAGCGCGGGATCTGGGTGGTGTCGGACGAGTGCTACGTTTATCTCGATTACAGTGGAAAGCGCTTTTCCGTGGGCGCATTGCGCGAGTTCAAAGACCGGATGGTGATCATCGGGTCGCTTTCCAAAACGTACGCCATGACGGGATGGCGCCTGGGATACGCGGTGGCGCCGGCGGCGGTCGTCTCGGCCATGCAGAAGCTGCAGAGCCAGTCAACGTCCAACGCCACTTCTATCGTACAGAAGGCGGCCGTGGCCGCCCTGACCGGGCCGCAGGATTGCGTCCAAGAGATGGTTGCCGGGTACGTGAAGCTGCGCGATCAGGTGGTGCAGGGCTTGCGCGCTATTCCCGGCGTGACGTGCACGATGCCGCAGGGCGCGTTCTACGCTTATCCCAACGTGTCCAGCTTCTTCGGGCGCAGCCGGCTGAACTCGGCCTCCGACGTTGCCGGGCGCCTGCTGCGCGAGGCGCACGTGGTCACCGTGCCCGGCGAAGGCTTCGGTACCCGGGAGCATATCCGCGTGTCCTACGCCACGTCAGGGAGCGAACTCGACCGCGGCTTGGAACGGATGCGTAAGTTTTTCGCATCTTTGTAGCGGCTGCTATGCAGCCGCCTTCCTGATCATGTCCGACCTTTACCCATTGCTGCTACAGCCCGACTTCCGCGAGCGCCCGTGGGGGACGCGTGACCTCTCGCCCATCTACTCGCAGGCGCCAGGGGAGAACCCCATCGGCGAAGTCTGGCTGACCGGCGACGAAAACCGCGTCGCCAACGGCCCGCTTGCTGGACGCTCTCTGCGCGACCTGTGCCAACAATACGGGCGACAGATGGGCGGTGATGTAGTTCGCGAGACTGACCGCTTCCCCTTGCTCATCAAGTTTCTGTTTCCTACGCAGAAACTCTCTGTGCAGGTCCATCCCGACGACGACACCGCGCGCCGCGCCGGGCTCACCTGCGGCAAGACCGAGTGCTGGTACGTCCTCGCCGCCAAGCCTGGAGCGCAGGTGGCGCTCGGCATCAAACCCGGCACCACGCGCGCCCAGTTCGAACAGGCAATCGCGGCCAAGCGCGCCGAGTTCCTGCTGAACTGGGTGATGATCAAGCCCGGCGACATGATCTATGTGGACGCCGGCACCGTACACACCATTGGGCCAGGCTCCATCCTGGTCGAAACCCAGCAGAACTCCGACACGACGTACCGGCTCTACGACTACGGCCGTCCCCGCGAGCTGCACGTCCGCGAGGGTCTTGAGGCGATGAAGGAGCGCACCCGCGCGGGCAAAGTCAGGCAGGCCAGCGGCGCTGATCCCGCGGGCCTGATCTTTACTCCCTGTTTTGTGGTGAACAAGTACAGTCTTGCTGGCAAAGAATCCTGGACAGGAGCGAACACGTCCGATTGGAATACTGTGCATGTTCTAGTCGCGCTCGATGGCTGCGGCGTAGTGGAAGCAAAAGGGATGCAATCTGTCACGTTCGCGCGCGGCGAGGCCGTAGTCGTTCCCGCCGCCATCAGCCGCTTTGACGTGCTGCCACAATGGGAGCTGGAATTCCTTGCCATGGTATTGCCGCCCGCGGGCACCACGGCCGAACCCGAAACCACGCTGGAGGATATTCCAGTAGTCGCGTCAAGCTGACGCACCGTGCAGTTGGCCGACGACCGAAGGCCGATGACCGACGACTTTTAACGTTTGAAACCCAACTTCTATCCCGTGATCCTCGCCGGTGGCCGCGGCACACGCTTCTGGCCGCTAAGCCGTCGGCGTACGGCCAAGCAGGTGCTCGCGCTGGAAGGCACCAAGACCATGATCCAGCAGACGGTGGCGCGCCTGCTCCCGCTGGCCCCGGCGAGCCGCATCTGGGTGATCACCAATGAAGATCTGCGCGAAGTCATCCGCCGCCAACTACCCATGCTCAAGTCGCAACAGATCATTGCCGAACCCGTGGCGCGCAACACCGCACCCGCCATCGGCCTGATGGCCTTCCTGCTGGAGAAGAGTGATCCTCGCGCGGTCATCGGCATGTTTCCCGCCGACCATGTGATCCTTGATGAAAAGAAGTTCCGCAAGGCGGTCGAGCAAGCGGCAGCCATCGCGGCGGCAGGCGAGAACATCGTGGTCATGGGCATCCAGCCGACGCGTCCCGAGACGGGCTACGGCTACATCGAGGTAGGATCGGCAGCGGCCAAGGCGGTCTATCGCGTGCGCCGTTTTACCGAAAAGCCGAACGCCGAGCGCGCCGAAGAGTTCGTAGCCGCGGGCAACTACTACTGGAA
>DASYTX010000394.1:0-5864 GCA_036001865.1 Terriglobales bacterium | reverse complement strand
GACGCTAACGACACCCTCGACGTCCTGCTCAAGCAAAAGGCGCAGCAAGTACGCGACGACGAGCAGATCTTTGGCCGGCTGCGCGCCAACGACTCCGGCAAACCCGACTACCTGCTGCAATGGGCTGATTGCGACAGCCAGGCGGACCTCAATGCGCTGGCGCAACGCCAGCTGTTCGAACACCGTGACGCGGTGCTGCCCTACGCGGCTCTGGTGCGGGCCCGGATTCGGCCGGCACCGGTGGTGTTCGGCCAGGAGGGACTCTGGCTGCTCGAGGTGTACCTGGTCAATCAGACCAACAACACCGACAGCCGCTGGTTTGGGGTGGAGCAGGCCTGTCTGTTGGATGCGCGCTTAATCGTGACGGTCACCGAGGGCGTGCGGGTCAACGTGCCCCATCGACTGCAGCCGGAGGATTATCGGTACCGTCCGGAGGACAACGTACCCGGCTATGGGGTGGGTTGTGTGGTGCAGGAGGTGGATGGAACCACTGTCGCGACCGACACCTTCCCGATCATGCCGATGCAGCGTACCGAAGCACCCAGCCCTGAGGCGGTCGGCATGGCGCAGCGGCCGACCTACCTTGGACTGTCCAGCGATCCGCTGCCGATTTTGCACGATTTCGTTGCGGCCCTGGCGCGCTACCAGAACGAATGGCTGGCCACGATCGGAAGCCTCGCCGACACCGAAGAAATCGCGGTGGCGCGGCGCGATGCTGAGCGTTTTGACGAAGAGCTTGAGCGGGTGCGGGAGGGGGTGGCACTGCTGACGGCCCAGCCATCTCTGCTTCGCGCATTCCGGCTCATGAACGAGGCGATGGCCAGTGCAATCCAGTTGCAGGGCAAATCATTCGACAGCTGGCACCTGTTCCAGCTGGGCTTCATCCTGAGCCAGGTGCGGAGCCTGCACGAACGACATCAACTGCCGGCGGCCGGTGGCGAGGCTGCCGTGGCGGACGTGCTGTGGTTCGCCACCGGTGGCGGCAAGACCGAGGCCTATTTGGGGATCATCGTGATGGGACTGATCCACGCACGGTTGCACGGCCGCTTTAGCGGATGTACCGCCTGGATGCGATTCCCGTTGCGGATGTTGTCGGTGCAGCAATTCCAGCGCTTGAGCTACGTGATCGCGCAGGCGGAGATGATCCGGGTGCGCGAAGGGATCGCCGGGCACCCGTTTACCCTCGGCTACTTCACCGGACAGGGCACACCGAACCGGATCACCCAGCCGGATGCCGAGCGCGGCCAGCGAGATTTTTTGCCGCTGATCAGTGACAGCCAGCTGGAGAAGTATCGGCTCATCAGCGACTGCCCGTATTGCGGCACCAAAAACGGCATCCGCATCGTCAAGGACCTCGGCAAGGTGCGCATCCGTCATGAATGCGCCAACGCCGACTGCTGGTCAAACGCGGTGGCCGGCTCCGGCCAGTACGGCGAAGGCATCCGCAACGAGGTCGGGATCTACGTCAGCGATGAGGAGTGTTACCGCTACCTGCCGAGTGTGATGGTCGGCACCGTCGACAAGCTGGCCGTCATCGGGCACAACGCGCGCTTCCGCCTGTTCTTTGGCGGGGCCAAAGGCTTCTGTCCGGTCCATGGGTTCACTCGCGAATCCAAGTGCGAGCATTTCAACGTGAGGCGCGGACCGGATGGCTGGGACAAGGAACCTTGCAAGATCCACTCGCGTTCGTCGCCGGACCGGGTCAGGGATGTGCCGGCGCTGGCCGATCCCGGGTTTTCCTTGCTCATCCAGGATGAACTGCATCTGATGCAGGAGTCGATGGGCAACTTCGACTCCCATTATGAAACGCTCTTGAACGCGCTGCAGGTGGCCGCCGGCGGCCAGGCCCCGAAAATCCTCGCGGCTACCGCCACGATCAAGGAGTTCGAGAACCACGTCTACCACCTCTATCTGCGCGAAGGTCGACGCTTCCCGGCGGCCGGCGCCACCAACGGGGAGAGTTTCTACGCCCGGCGCCGCTACGACCTGGAGACCGGTGAACCGCTTATTCGGCGCTTGTTCGCCGGTGTGATGCCGGTGACGGGGCCTACGGCCGCAGCGGCGTCGCGCTCTACAGCCAAAATCGCCACCCGGCTTCTGGATCTGGTGGATGAGTGGCGTGGTGCCCTCAAGGCGGGCGAGACTGGCTTGCTGGGGCGGCTGGGACTGGACATGACGGAGGCACCGGCGGCACTGGCCCACCTCGAGCGCCACCTGAATACCCAGCTCATCTACGCCAACAGCAAGCGCAGTATTGATGAGGTTCTGCGCTTTCTGGAGGAGAGCGCCGGCGCGAACGCCGCCAGCCGGCCATGCCAACGGATCGATGGAGAGACGCCTCTCGACGAGATCCTACAGGCGATTCGCCTCATCGAGACGAAGACTGCAGATGACCCGCGCCGGCAGTTCATCGCCACCTCGGTAGTGTCGCACGGGGTGGATATCGCCGAGCTCAACATGATGATCATCAATGGCTGGCCCAAATCGACCGCCGAGTACATCCAGTCGTCAGCGCGCAGCGGCCGAGTTCATCCGGGGATGGTGATCAGTGTGTTGTCGTGGCAGAAGCTGTTCGAACACAACGTGTTCCTGAACTTCAACGACTACCACTTCTTCATCGAGCGCCTGGTGGAGTCGGTGCCGATCAACCGGTTCGCGCCGAACCTGCTGGCCAAGACCATGCCCGCCGTCGTTTCAGGCGTCATCTATAACTGGGCCGCCGCTCAGAAACCGTGGGGCACCGGGATTGCATATAGCGCCCTTCAGGTGGCAGACGCTTTGACCAAGGGCGGCGAAGAGGCGCAAGCCGCGCTCGCGGCGCAGATTGGAAAGGCGTTGGCGATCCCGGCCTCGATGATGCACCGTTTCGACGCTCGGTTGGTGGAAGGCTACAACGCCACCCTAATGGCCGAAGCCGGGCGGGCCGTGCGGCGCCTGCTTAGCTGGCCTGGGAGTAAAGCGAATTCGACGGTACCGGATGCCATGGAAGAAATTTTCGGCAACCGGCCCATGATGTCGCTGCGCGATATCGAAAGCCAAGTGCTCATCAAAACCCAGAACTCACTCGATGACCAAGTCATCGATGCCATCGTCTAAGGAAGGCCGCCATGAGTGAAACCATCCCGAAAAGCCGGCTATATCGTGAATCATTCTTACCCGGTGCAGTCAATCGACTTCGGAATCGGGTCATCGTCAAGGTCATCGGCGTCCGCAATGACGACCACGCCCTAGACCAAATCGACCGCGGCCAACTGATCGAGGTCGCCAGCGCCTTCATGCGCTCGTGGGCTCACGCCGGGGGACTGGTCGATGCTGGTCTGCAGGACGCCGTGGCCAGGCCGCATCAGCTGGTTGTGCAATCCCCGTCAGAAATCTACGTCAGCCCTTATCCGCTGATGCTGCAATGCAGCCTCTGCAAGGTACTAGAGTTCAGCGGCGAAGCGGACGACGAGCGCCTGAAGCAGCGCATCAAGCGGCGCATTCGGTTTGACGGCGGGCAGAGCCGTATCCCCTGCAACCGGACTGGCTGCGTCGGGTCCCTGCGGCAGGTGCCGTATGTGGTGGTACACCGGTGCGGCAGTCTGCAATCGATGGGGAACGGGCAGCGCTTCCCGACCGCACAGCAGATTGGCTTCGAAGACGCCGGCGGCAGCTTCTTCCACAACTACTATTTCGATGTCGACACCGGTAAGCGCATCTCCAGCACCGCGCTGCAGGAGAACTGCCCCAGCTGCAAGAAGCAATACCCGGAGCGCTCAAAACTGAACAAGCGGGCCACGCCGGTACCGAGCGGTGAGTCGTTTTACTCGCAGACCGTGCAGTACATCGCCCTATCTCGACAAACCGGTGAGTTGGTTTCGCAGTTGCACGCCAAGATCCTCGCCGGATGGCCGGACCTTAGCGGCCCGGCCGCCGATATCGCCGAGGGTATTGCGTCGGTGCTGCTGGGTCTCGAGAGTAGTTTCGCCGTCAGCGACAGCCTAGCCTCAATGTTCAAGGAGCAGGCAGTTACCGTCGATGCGGAGAACATCCAGGCCCAGATCAACAAACTTAACTCGAACATCGAGCGGCTGACACTCCTCGGCGACATGGAGGATCTGGTGGTGGATGCATTGCAGCGCCGGCGGAAGTTGGAAGCTCAACTCGGGCAAAACTCCGGCCAGTTTGCAGCGGTCCGCGACATCCTCGACCATCCCGAAACGCTGGCTTCCATAGTGCATGAACGACGCGCGCTCGAGGCGGCCTTCCTGCGCCACGACGTCAAGCAGCGTAGCTTCGACGATTACGTGTTGTGCGCCTCCGAGGAGCATCAACTCAAACTCGATGCCGACTGGAAGGCGCTCAAGAAGCGCTATGGCATCCAGAGGATTTCCCATATCACTAACCTGAAAGTCGTGCTGGCGGCTGTTGGCTACTCGCGTGAACGGCGCGCGCCGGATGAGCAAGAGGATGCGCCGCCGGTAGCGCTCAACGGGTTTGAGGATCTGAGCGATCCGGCGATGCGGGGGCGGCGGGCCATGTATGCGATGGCAGCCGAGACCGAGGCGATCTGGATTCGGCTCGATCCGTGCAAAGTACTGGAATGGTGTGTGCGCGCGCTGGGCTGGGAGCTCCCTTCCTCCCTGGTGATGGGTGATCCGACCCGGGCGCATGCTTGGCTGCTGACCCACTCACCGGCACTGACGATGAACCCCGCGACGGTTCCGCGTGAGACCAAGGGATTGCCCGTCGGCGAAGCAGCGCCGTTCCACCTGCTGCATAGTATTGCGCACGGTTTGTTGGCGACAATTCGTCAGCACAGCGGGTACGACGAGAAAAGCGTGATGGAGTACCTGCTGCCCGCCGACCTGTCCTTCGTCCTCTACGTGACGTCGGTGCAAAATTTTACGGCCGGGGGGATGGTGACTCTGTTCGAGAACTATCTGCTGAACTGGTTCGATGACGCAGCCAAGTACACCTTCAACTGCGCCTTCGATCCATTCTGCAGCGAGCAAACCGGCGCGTGCAGCGGTTGCATCCAGCGCGAACTGGCTTGCGAAACCATGAACCATGGGCTGTCGCGCAGTTATATCCATGGGGGAATTATCGATGGCACGGTCGTGCGATATCCTTTCTGGGCGTGAGTGTTAGGGAGATATATTTCACACCGAGGAGGTGTCAGGAATAATGTGATAGCCAGCCCGATTCACAGCCCTGCAGGCGTATGCTGCCTGCAGTTTTATTACTCTATTGGAGCCATCACTGGCCCTCGTCCTATGTTAGGAACCAGTTCCACATAAAGACCCTTGCGCCCAACAATCACTGTGAGCAGCGGACGCTTATCTTGACGCTTCGATGAGAGCTGATTCCACTCAGATCGATCCAAGCCAGAAGGATGAGGGTAATCCTCTGGGTGAGTATGCCACTCACCCAAGTACCGGATGGTCCCCTGACTAGCCTTCCAGCGAGCTTGGACAATGGCGTCATGGCCAAGTGGTGATCTTTCAAAAAGATAGCGAAAACGCCTGTCCCATGCAGTAGGGATTGTGGCTTCCGTAATTAGCATGCTTGATCCGTGTAGGGTGCCAAGCAAAAGTCCCCCTGCCTCGCTATCAGAATCTTTAGCCTGAATGTGCTGTAGAAAAATCTCAATTACCGAATTTGAGAAATTTAAAAGTACTCGCCGATCGTCAGTTGCCCATGAACTCATGAACTGCATGCGTGGCAATCCCTATCTCGAAGCGGGTCGCAATCGTACGTAGCAAGTTGGTGTTTGGCGTCAAGCAACCTTGTCCGCAACGATGGAGAGTGAATTCCATTCACCCAATCAAGAACCATTTCTGCCCCTAGGCTTGCCGCTTGCACAGAAACTGAGGCCGGAAAGG
>DASYTX010000393.1:0-5892 GCA_036001865.1 Terriglobales bacterium | reverse complement strand
CTTCCTGGCCGAGGGTCTGGCCAGAATGCCGGGAATCAAGATCGATCCCGCCAAGGTGCAAACCAATATCGTGGTCTTCGAAATTAGCGGCACCGGCATGACCTCGGCGGAGTTCTCGCGCAAGCTGGCCGAGAGTAGCGTGCTGATGCACGGGATCACTCCAGAACTGGTGCGCCTGGTGACGCACATGGACGTCGACCGCGCCGCCTGTGAGCGGGCGCTGGAGGCGATTCGCGCCATCTGCGCACGCAAGTAACAAAGCGAGGAAACCGAAGCCACCGATGGCCATTCGTCTGGAAGCTGCAGTGACGGCAAAATGCCGCCCGGAACACGTCTGGCAGAAGTTCTCCAAGATAGAGGAGTGGCCGTGGTGGAACAAGGTAATCGGCCAGGCCCGGTGGATCGAGGGCCAGCCCTGGCAGAAGGGCAGCCGGTTCTACATGGAGCTGGTACGGCCTAAGACATTCAAAGCCCAGCCGGTGATCCTGGAGTGCTCGCCGCCCAACAAGGTGGGTTGGGTGGGGAAGGGAAGCGGCATTACCGGCGAGCACTGGTTCACATTTGAACCCCAGCCCGACGGGACCACGCTGCTGAAGACGTGGGAGGACTTCTCCGGCCTAGGCACTCTGTTCGTCGGCAATGGCATGAAGCAGAAGATAGTCAAGATGTACGCGGACTGGCTGAATGCCCTGATGTTCGAGGCCGAGCGGCTAGCCCGGGAGGAGTACGCCCGTTCTTAGCTGCTGCCTTTTTTGGCACTGATCTGCTAGACTGCGCCAGTCCTCCCCTGGGGCCTGACCTCATCTGCTGTTCCGGAGGACGCTGCGCATGGGACTGTACTCGCACTACGACCGCGCTCACACCCATCCCGTCAACCGCGCCCTGCACGCCATTGCCATCCCAGTGGGCTTGTCGTCGCTGATCGTAGTGTGGTTCCGTCCACTGATCGGTGTGCTGCTCGTACCCGCGGCCTTCGCGATCGCCTGGCTCGGCCATCTGATCGAAGGCAATAAGCCGGCATTCCTCTCCAATCCCGCGCACGTGTTCGTCGCCCCAGTGTGGCTGGCGCGCAAGATCCGCGCGCGCGTCTTGGGAAAAGCCGAAGGCGAGCGCAAAGCGGCGTAGAAGACTCCTAACGTCCACTGTCCTCCCGATTTCGGCTGGCAATCCCACCCGGCTTCCCCCGGCATCTCTGCTCGTGGTACTTATAAGTGAATCTTTGCAGGCTATAGGATTTCGCTTATGGCCTGGGCAGGCCGGGAGGGACAGGGTTGGAATTCCAGCTGAACGAAGAGCAGCAGCAGTTGCGCAAGAGCGTGCGCGAGTTCGCGGAGCGCGAGATCCTTCCCCACGTCATGGAGTGGGACGAAGCCTCGCACTTCCCGCTGGAGACGGTGAAGGAACTGGGCCGGCTGGGGCTGCTGGGCGCGATCTTCCCCACCGAGTACGGTGGCCCGGGGCTGGGCTACGTGGAGTATGCCACCGCGATTGAGGAATTGGCGCGGGTGGACGGCTCGGTGGCGCTCATCCTGGCGGCTCACGTTTCCCTGTGTACCAACCATATTTTTGTCGCCGGCAACGAGCAGCAGAAGCGCAAGTATGTTCCCAAGCTGGCCACCGGCGAGTTTATCGGCGCCTGGGGTTTGACCGAACCGGGCTCGGGTTCCGACGCCGGCAGCGCGCGCATGAACGCTGTCCGCAAGAAAGACTGCTGGGTACTCAACGGCACCAAGACCTTTTGCACTAACGGTCACTATGCTGACGTGGCGGTGGTGATCGCAGTGACTGACCGCGCGGCGCGCACCCACGGGCTCTCGGCATTCGTCGTGGAGCGAGGATCTAGGGGGTTCCGCCAGGGCAAGAAGGAGAACAAGCTGGGGATGCGCGCCAGCGACACCGCCGAGCTGATCTTCGAAGACTGCTGCGTGCCGCACTCTGCCCTGCTGGGCAAGGAAGGCGACGGATTCATTGACGCGATGCGCATCCTGGATGGCGGACGCATCTCGATCGCCGCGCTTTCCGTGGGCATCGCCCAGGGCGCGTTTGAGGCGGGACTGAAGTATTCCAAGCAGCGCAAGCAATTTGGCAGGATGATCAGCGACTTCCAGGCCATCCAATGGAAGCTGGCCGATATGGCCACGGAAATCGAGGCCGCCCGCCTGCTGACCCTGCGGGCCGCCGCCATGAAGGACGCCGGCATGCCCACAACGCTGGAGTCCTCGATGGCGAAACTCTTCGCCAGCGAAGTTGCGGTGCGCGCCGCCAACGAGTGCGTGCAGATCCACGGCGGCTATGGCTTCATCAAGGAGTATCCGGCGGAGAAGTTCTACCGCGACGTGAAGCTGTGTACTATCGGTGAGGGCACAAGCGAGATCCAGCGCATGGTGATCGCGCGGCAGTTGCTCAAGGACTGAGCGCTGGCCTCCACTTTTACCGAACCAACCTAGAGCAGCTCGCGTATCCTGCTTTGTCCCGCTGCCGGCAGGACAGTCTAGCCGTCTATTGGGGGCAAGTCTCCGGTGAATCGTAAAAATCCAGAAATGAGGAACATCCGCATGAACTTTCGCGCTCGCGAGATTCCGCAAGCCGCAGTTCTGCTGTTGATCGCAATGCTGTTCGCAACCGTAGCGTCCGCCCACGAAGTTGAAGCGGCGTCGAAGAACGCCGCCACCGCGCCCGATTGGATCAAGCGCAGCAACGAGAATGCCAAGGTGTTGCTCGACGTGATGGCGCGTTTCGGACCGGAGGGTGCGGCACGCTTGGGCGTGGAAGGCTATGACGAGCAGGTCATGGACCTGAAGCCCGGCGTCAATCAGCGCATGCGCCAGGCCAGCCTCGATGCTGCCGACGAACTGAAAAAGCGGCTGGCTGCGGAGAAGGATCCTCTGGTCGGGCAGGATCTCGAGATCCTCATCAAGGCCGCTATGGATAACGCCCGCGGCGTCGAGCTGTCGGAGAAGTACGAGATCCCCTACTTCAACGTGCCGGAGATGATGTTCTTCAGCTTCCGAGGGCTGCTGGATGATCGCGTGGCCCCAGAACGCAGACAGAAGGCGCTGGTGCGGCTGAAGCGCTACGTGGGCGCCGGGGAGGGTTACACGCCTCTGACCACGCTGGCGCAGGACCGCACTCGCGAGCGTATGACCAGACCGGGGGTGATGGGGCCTATCAAGGCGGAGCTGGAGAAGGGATTGTCAAACGAGAGCTTCTTCATCGAGGGCATCGGGCAGCTTTTCGAGAAATTTAAGATTGCCGGCTACGAAGAGTCCTATGCCAAGCTGAAGGAGCAATTGACGTCGTACAACGCATTTGTCCGCAAGGACCTGCTGCCACGTGCGCGCACCGACTTCCGCCTCCCGGCGGAAATGTACGCCTTTAATCTCGACCAGTACGGGGGCGATGTCCCGCCAGCCGACCTGGCGGCCAAGGCGCACGCCGCCTTTGACGCGACCCAGAAGGAGATGCAGGCGCTGGCCGCGCAGATCGCGAAGCAGAAAGGTTACAAGCGCACCGATTACCGCAACGTGATCCTCGAGCTGCGCAAGGAACAACTTGTGGGCGAGGCCATCCTGCCGCACTACCACGAGCGGCTGAAGCAGATCGAGCAGATCATCCGGCGGGAGCGGCTGGTCAGTTTGCCGCAGCGGGCTGCGCGCATCCGCTTGGCCACGGCGGCTGAGAGCGCGGCCATTCCCGCACCCCACCTCAATCCCCCAAGGATGCTGGGCAACACCGGTGAGCAGGCCGATTTCGTGCTGCCCCTGAACATCCCGGCGCCCGCCGGCTCGAAGGAATCCACGCAGAAGATGGATGACTGGACCTGCGCGGCCGCTTCTTGGACGCTGACCGCGCACGAGGCGCGTCCCGGGCATGAGTTGCAGTTCGCTGCGATGATTGAGCGCGGCGTGTCGGCGGCGCGCGCTATCTTTGCTTTCAATAGCACCAACGTCGAAGGTTGGGGGCTCTACGCCGAGCACATCACCAGGCCCTTCATGCCGCTTGAGGGACAGTTGATTTCGCTGCAGGCTCGGTTGCAGCGCGCGGCCCGCGCTTTCCTCGATCCTGAACTGCAAGCAGGGAAGGTGACGCCGGAACAGGCGTTCAAGGTGTTGAGGCAAGACGTGGTGCTGTCGGAAGCCATGGCCAACCAGGAGGTCGAGCGCTACACCTTCCGGGCGCCTGGCCAGGCAACGGCCTACTTCTACGGCTACACGCGGTTGCTGGAGCTGCGCGGCGATGTGGAGAAGGCGCTCGAAAAGAAATTCAACCAGCAGAAGTTCCACGACTTCATCCTGTCCGAAGGCATGTTGCCACCGCATTTGTTGCGCAAGGCGGTCTTCAACGAGTTCGTGCCGCACATCCAGCAGGCGAAGAACTAGCAAGCGGTGCAAACACGGCGGGCGACAAGATCCTTCGCTCGCGCTCAGGATTTCGGCAGCGGACTCAGACGCCCGCTAAGCGCCTCAACCTCCGCGACCTCTGCAGTGATCTTTCTTCTATACTGGCCGGTGGCCGATGGCGAGCGACGTCCACAGCCTCGTAGAACGCGTGCGCGCGGGCGACGTGCGCGCGCTGGCACGCGTGATCAGCGCAGTTGAAGATCGCACGCCGGAGTCCATCGACCTGTTGAAGGCGCTGTTTCCCTTCAGTGGCAGGGCGCGGGTGGTTGGGTTAACGGGGGCGCCGGGGTCCGGCAAAAGCACGCTGGTGGACCAACTGGCCCGCGAATATCGCAAGCAGCACCGCACGGTGGGCATCATCGCCGTGGATCCGACGAGTCCATACACCGGTGGCGCCATTTTGGGCGACCGCATCCGCATGCAATCGCACTTCAACGATCAAGGCATCTACATCCGCAGCATGGCCACTCGCGGCTATTTGGGCGGACTAGCCAGCACCACGGCGGACGTCGCCACGGTGCTCGATGCGGCGGGGAGGGAGCTGATTCTGGTGGAGACGGTTGGAGTGGGCCAGGATGAAGTGGATATCGTGCGCCTCGCCGACATCACGGTTGTCTTGCTGGTGCCCGGCATGGGCGATGACGTGCAAACCATCAAGGCCGGCATCATGGAGATAGCCGACATCTTCGTAATCAACAAGAGCGACCGCGAAGGGGCAGAGCGGGTGGAGCGCGAGGTCCGCGCGATGCAGTCGCTGGCTATGCGCGCCGACAACTGGACGCCGCCTATCGTCAAGACCGTGGCCAGCGAGGGCATCGGCGTGAGCGAACTGCTGGAAGCCATCGCCGGATATGAACAGTTCCTGGAGCGCGAGGGCCTGCTGGCGAGCAAGAAGATCGAGAGCTGGCGAAAGCGGCTGGTAGAGATGCTGCGCGAGTCGCTGCTGCAGCGGGCGTTGCAGGAGCATATGGGAGACGGCGCCGTGGGCCGCTACGCCGCTGAGGTCGCCGAACACCGCCGCGATCCCTACACCCTGGTGCAGGAAATCGTGAGCAATCTGGGGAAGCGCTGATGGCGTTCACAATCGACCATTTGGGAATCGCGGTGAAGTCGCTGGCGGAAGCGAAAAAGTTCTACGAGCAGCTCGGGCTGAAAGTGCTGGACGAAGAGGTGGTGGATCAGGAGAAAGTGCGCCTAGCCATGGTGCCGGTGGGAGAGAGCCGCATCGAACTGCTGGAGCCAACGTCGGACGACTCGCCTATCGCACGATTTCTGGCCAAGCACGGCGAAGGGCTGCACCACGTCTCGCTGCAGGTGGACGACTTGGCCGGCACGGTGGAACGGCTGAAGAAGAATGGCGTGCGGCTGGTTTCGAATGAAATCAAGGTGGGCGCAGGCGGACACTTGTACGTCTTCATTCATCCCTCCAGCGCCGGCGGCGTACTGATCGAGCTCACCGAAGACCAGCCCAAAGGCCTGGTAGGCGTCTAAA
>DASYTX010000392.1:0-4393 GCA_036001865.1 Terriglobales bacterium | reverse complement strand
CAGCGCGCCTCCCTTTCTTAAAGTTGGTCGACTCTCCCTGGGCATGGAGGCGATCTAGTTAGATGCCATTGCCTGAACGAATAAGGCCACCATTTTTCCGATGAAGGCCTGCTCTTTGAGAGACATCGCTTGTTGGATTTGGATAGTCTGCGTTCCGTTTTCGTGACGCAGGGAACGGACGATCTCTTTTTCCTTGTCCGTAAGGTGCACGCTCACGTCATCCGTCTTGGAGGCTCCAATTTCCTCGCAGGGGCACTTGGGTTTGGGGCCCGGCTTTTTGGCAATGAGCTTCATAAACTCCTTGGCGGTCGCCTTGCGTGCCTCGCTTGCTAAGCCGGATACCACAGTCATCACTGCGGACAGATCATCCTTCAATGCCTTGCTGATCTTGCTGCCATCGTGTAAGGCAAAGCCAGTGGGTGTTTCGATGACCGCCAGGATCTCTTCAGGAATGGCCCGAACCTGAAGTGCACGACTCACATCGCCTTCATCTCTCTGCAACGCTTGGGCCAGAGCGGTTTGTGAGGTGTAACACTTCTCGTCAAGAAGGCGTTGGAAGAGCTCTCCCAGCTCCCACGCTGCGAGGGTTTTGCGGTTTTCGTTTTCAGAAAGCATCTCGGCAATGAGCTGCTCGTCGCTGACTTCTTCGATGATGGCCAGCACCGGCAAACCCAATTGCATGCAGCCCTGGTGGCGCCTGTGTCCGAATACCAGTTCATAGGTCTCGACCTTGCCCTTCAATAGAGATGCGCCGTTCCGGTGTCGCACCTTCACTGGTTGGACATTCCCGCCCACGCGTGCAATGTCAGCCTTCAGGTTCAGGAATTCCTCATCCATGAAAGAGGACGCATGGCGGGTGTTCCAGTGGCTGTAGCCAATGTGCTCCGCCAAGATGTATTTCGTGGTGCTCGGTGAGAGGGTGGAAGTGGATGCCTGCTGGGAGGTCGCTGCGGGTTGGTCCTGAGCGGCATGCGGAGGCTGGTCGGCTTCGCTCATCGCAGGGGACTTTTTGCTATGAATGGATGCGGCTTCTTGCGTGGCTCGCTGGCTGGAAGTCGTGTGGATCTTGCGCAGCATGGCGGGTGGCTCCTATTCTGTTGGGCAAGGCCAGCGCGCGAGATAACCCACTCCCTGCGAGTAGGCCCATGCGCGTGCTCAACCAATCCCGTCCCCACAGGGGCGGCATCCGGCACTCACCCTAAAAAGTCACCAACGTCGGCGAAGAAAGCCATCACAAATCTCGATTCCTATCACCCTAGTGGGTGCAAGCTTATGCAACTCAAAAATTGGAGCATCCAACTTGAACGCTCCACACAAGATTACCGCGCAAAAAGACGAATCCTTCTGAGAGGTGGATCGTAAGAAGCGAAAACTTTGGCCCTTCGTCTCTTCAACGGGACTCCTCCTTCCCCCGCTCCTGCTTCCGCACCTCCAGCCACAGGATCACGAGTCCGCTCAGCATGGGCAGACAGCCCAGCAGCCAGAACAAACTATCCAGCATGAAAGTCTCCAGGCTCCGCGGGCGGAATGCCATGCATGCCTTGCAGCTGCTTGTCCAGTTCATTCATCAGTGAGCGCAGTCGCGGCGCTTCCTTCTCCAGCGCCGCGGCCGATAGGCAGCGCACGACTGTGGCGCTGCCCTCAGGCTGCAGCCGCCGCCATGAGTCGGTCAGGAGCAGACGCACTCGAGGTGACAGGTTGTCTTCGAGGATCACGTCTTTTTGCCGCGGCTCGTCTGTGTCCAGTGTCTGCAGCAGCAGCTTGATTTCAGTCTGAAGCATCCGCAGCCCGTAGCAAGTGGCGCACAGCGGCACCCGAGACAAGCCCAGCCAGCGCTCGTGGCCAGGGCGGCCGCACCGGGTGCAAGTGCAGGCCAACTTGCGGCGATATTTGCGGATGATCCCGTGCACCACCCGGTCCGGGAACCGTGGCTCCAGCACCAGCGAGCCATCTTCAACGGTGAACCCGTCGAACACCATGCGCGCCCGGCAGGGGTGGCTCGCCGCTCGCAACTGAGCCACCAGGGCGCTGAAAGTTCGGAGCCATCCTTTCGGCAGTCGGGCAGAGGCAGATTCAGCCATCGCATTCAGGCTCAGGTCGTACACCGTGCCGGTTAATTCCAGCAGTTCTTCCTCGTGGAATTCGATCATGGGACCTCCTTAGTGCGAAACAAAGCCCATTGCCGGCTTGGGCGGGTCAAGCTGCAGAAACACGTCGGAAGGGCGCAGGTAGCGTCGGTCCTCCATGGCTGCGGTCGCATAGGCGTCGGTGAGTGCCTGACGCGCTTCGCGAGGTGTCATGGAGCACAGGCAAGCCATCACGTCCTCGGGTAGCTCGGCCGGGAAGCTCGCCGCCCACTCCTCGGTCCTGCGAATCTGCCGCTGGATGCTGGCCACCACCGGGCGCATTTCCCGGGGAGTTGGTGCAGGGACGTCGAAACGCTTGAAGCGCGTTCGCAGTGCCGGCTCGATCCGGTCCACGTCATTGCAGGTGGCCAGCCACGACACATACGACGCGTCCACCGGCAGCCCAAGGGCTGCATCGCTGAAGCGGGTGGCGCTCACGGGCTCCAGCAGGCCGTAAAGTGGCCCCAGGTGGGTGTCGTGGGTGTCGGTCCCCAGCTTGTCGATCTCGTCCAGGATCACCAGCGGCGACATGCATTCGTTCTGGAGCAAGTCCCACAACAGGCCTGGCTTGCCCGATTCGTAGCCCAGGTCCAGGCCACACAGGCTAAACGCCGCGCTCATCGTGCCCACCTCCATCTTGGAAAACGGCACGCCCAGCAGCGCCGCCACCGCCTGTGCGTAGGCCGTCTTGCCCACGCCTGGGTCGCCCGCCAGCAAGATGGGGTTCAGCCGCAAGTGCCGCGAGATGCCCAGGCGGGACAAGGCCGCGCGCTGCTGGAGGTGTGCCGTCACTTCATCGAAGTGAGGGAAGTCGCGCATCAGCGGGTTGAACACATCGGGCCGTGGTGCCTGTGCCACGCGCCGCGTGGCGCCCAACTGCTCAGCCCTGTCCAGGTGCGCGGTAACAGAGCGCTTCGTCTCGAACGTCAACATGTTCGCCCATTGGCGCCGCTCCCGCATGTCATCTGCCGCAAACAGGGGGCGGTGGCCTGCCGGCAGGCTCGGCTGGTTCTGGGCAAAGCGTTGGGCATGGTCCTGCGCCAGCTGGCGGATCGCTTGCACCTGTTGCCACGAGTCGGCCGTCTGCCGCAGGCGGGTGTGGGGAGTTCGGGTCATCGCCGTCTTCTCACTTGAGCTTGCTGAGCTTGCGGCGGTAGCTTTCGCGTACCTTCCAGATTCCTGGCGGCAACCCGTTCGGCCCAGGCAACACGCCCATGAGGGCTTCAACCCAAAACTGCTGCGCCACCTCGGATTCCCAGCGCTTGCGCACCAGGTCGTCATGCATCAACCGCAGGGCGCCCAGAGCGTGTTCCCCGTAGTAGCGTAGGTCGTACACCTGTTTGTTCTGGTCCACCTTGCGCTTCACTGCCATGATGTGGCTGGGCAGCCCAAGGATGCGCTGAAAGTTCTCCACCGTAGGCAGGTCGTTCTGGACGAGGCTGAGGCAGAGGCGGTAAGACGGGTTCTTGCGGCCGCGGATGTGTTGGTGCGACACGAACACGGAGCCGTCCCCGTCAAACAAACCCGCGCAGTAGGCGACGTCGCGCAAGCGCTGGATTTCTTGTGCCGTGACGAATGCCTCAATGGCGATGGTGACCGGGCGCTGTTCTTTCTGCTTCATGAGGTTGTCCTCCAAGGTGGGTGTGAGTTTCTTTCGGTTCATGCGATCTTCCTTTCTATGCAATATATGTCGCATGCATGTATCATATGGCGCATGTTTGAAACATACAAGTTATGTATGAATCATCAATAAAGCACATGTTGCATGCATGCAACGTGCGATGCATGTAAAGTCGCGTGAAAGCGGCCTTTGGCCGGGAATTGGAGGGCGCCAAATGATTCGGTTTCACTTGGCCAAATTGATCTCAGACAGAGCTTTTGCCGAGAAGCGCCGGGTTGAGCTCGGCGAAATTGCGGATGCGACAGGCATACACCGCAGCACCTTGTCGCGGATCATGAACGTTCCCGGCAGCAACGTGACGGCAGCCAACATGGACCGCCTGTGCAGGTATTTCGAGTGCTCGCTGGGCGAGCTGGCTGAGTACGTGCCTGACGGTGATGGCGCGCCAGAAAGCGAGCCTTCGCAGGCCGCCGCATCGACCAACGCGAAGCCCGCCAGCGCGTCTGCAAAAGCCAAGCGCGGCGCTTGACCGACACACGCAGCGGTCACGCGACTGTCTTGGAGCACGGTTAACGCCATCATGGTCAGTGCGGTGGAGCGCGGCATGCTGCGTCGCACCGAGGAAGAGATTTCTTACCTTGGCATC
>DASYTX010000391.1:0-11369 GCA_036001865.1 Terriglobales bacterium | reverse complement strand
AGCGGCTCTGGAAAATCTTTCCGTGCATGTGCACCAGGCGGCGGGAACCCGCCAGCTCGTGCAGCCGATCCACGTTCTGCGTGCACAGGAAGAAGCGGTCGCTCAGCTCCTGCTCCAGCCGTGCCAGGGCGTAGTGTCCGGGGTTGGGCTCGACCGTCAGGTGCTTCCGGCGGCGCTCGGAGTAAAACTCCCAGATCAGGGTGGGATCGCGCTGCCAGGCGTCGGCTGAGGCCACGTCTTCCACGCGATATGTGCGCCAGATGCCGTTCATCCCGCGAAAGGTCGGCAGCCCGCTCTCCGCGCTGATGCCGGCACCGGTGAGGACGAAGAGGCGGTCTGTGGGGCTGAGGGCGATCACGCCAGTAAGGATAAAGCATCCGGGCGAGACGCTCGCCGGAACAACCGCTGGGACGGCGGCGCTACAAGCCCAGAACTTTCTGAATGGCGGCGGCGATGGAATCGGCGAAGAAGTTCATGCGATCCTCCGTCTCGGCTTCCACCATCACCCGCGCCAGAGCTTCGGTCCCAGAGTAGCGCACCACCACGCGGCCGTTGCCATCCAGTGCCTGCTCGGCCTCGCGGATAGCACGGGCGACTTCGGGGATTTCCAGCAACGGCCTTCTCTCGCGCACGCGCACGTTCTTGATGGTCTGGGGGAAGACCTTGAGTTCGCTCACCAAGTCAGCCAGTGAGCGTCCGCTGCGCCCGATGATTTCGAGCAGGCGCAGCGCAGTAAGCAGGCCGTCACCGGTGGTGGCCTCGCCATCACGGAAGATGACGTGGCCGGACTGTTCGCCGCCCAGGGTCGCGCCACTCTTCTGCATTTCTTCCAGCACGTACTTGTCGCCGACGGAAGCGCGCAACATGCGGATGCCGTGACGGCCGAGCGCGATCTCCAGACCCATGTTCGACATGGTAGTCGCGACCACTTGGTTGCCCGCGAGCGCGCCACGAGCTTTGAGTTCGCGGGCGGCGAGCAAAAGGATGCCGTCACCGTTAACGACCTTGCCGCCGGCCGAGGCGAAGAGCGCACGGTCGGCATCGCCGTCGAAGGTGATCCCGAAATCAGCGCTGGCCCCGACCACCGCCCGCGCTACCACTTCCGGATGTAGCGCGCCGCAATTCTCATTGATGTTACGGCCGCTCGGCTCGCAGTTGATGAAGCTTGCCCGAACGCCACAGACGCGAAAGACCTCCGACGCGAGCTCGCTGGCCGCGCCGTTAGCGCAATCAACCAGGATGCGGCTCTTGGCCACTTGCGCGGCGTCCACCTGGGACAACAGCCAGGCAAGGTACGCCTGCCTGAGAGCGGCGTCGCCCGGCAAGGTGCGGGAACCATTACGCGGCGTCCCGTTGCGCAGGTCGGATTTCTCAGGGTCGGCAAGATAGCTGAAGATTTTCTGTTCGATCTCAAGTTCGACCTTGTCAGGCAGCTTGTAGCCATCGTGGCCAAACACCTTGATGCCGTTGTCGGTCCAGGGATTGTGGGAGGCGGAGATGACGATACCGGCGTCGAACAGCTGGGTGCGGGCCAGGTAGGCGATGCCTGGGGTGGTGATCACGCCGGCGCTGCGTACTTCGACACCGACCGACTTGAGCCCCGCCGCCACTGAATCAGCGATAGCCGGGCTGGACTCGCGAGTGTCTTGACCGACTACCACCTGCCGATGCGCTCCCGCGTGGGAGAGGTGGCGCCCCAGCGCGCGTCCGATGGCGTAGGTGGTATCGGGATCGAGGGGGAAGGCGTCGGCTAGGCCGCGGATGCCGTCGGTCCCAAAAAGCCTGCGCTCGCTTGCGCGTCCCATGTGCGCCCCGGAGGTCATGGAGTCTCGGCCGTGGGCCTCGACTCTTTTTCTGTGACCACGATGACACGGATACGCGCTGGGCGCATCTCGCGCACCAGTTGGTCGGCAACGTAGGCCTGAGTAATGAAAGTGGCGCGGCCTATCACGCCGGTGGCGTCGATGGGATCGGTCAGGGCTTCGTTGATGGCGGTCACGTGTTTCTCCGGCCCGACCAGGGTGATGGTCGCCGGGTCGGCCGTCACTTTGGCGATGCTGAAGCCTGCGGGCAAGCTCCCCGTCACCCGCGGCCTGACCGGGACTTCGCGGACCGCGCGGTGATCGAAGCCGAGGCGGAAATGGGCGGGCACCACCTGCACCACGTCCGCGCCGTGGGGTACGCTGACCTGCGAGGGCGTGAGGTCGAAGGTGCGCTCGCCTGTGCCCACTCCGGCAAGGCTGACGGTGGTGTGTACGTCGGCTGCGGTGATATCGCGCAGCAGGCGGACCGGGCCGCGCAGCCGCACCTGCGCCTGGGGCGCGATCTCCGAGGTGATCTCCAAGTTCTCAGGCACGTCGTGGAACTCGATAGGGACGCTGAAGGCCACCTCGATGACGGGCTCGCGGGAGATGGCCGCCCACAACATCACTGCGGCGATCAGCGCGATCAGCTTCAGCCTGAAATTGTGGGTGACGAAGCGGCGCAACACATCGCTCACGGCCGCCTCTCGGGCGCGGCGTCAATGCGGCTGCTGGCGAAGCCCGGACGAGCGACTCCACGGGCGGCTTCGGCTGCGCCGTTGACCACCGGAGTGGGCAACGTAGCCGGCGGCACGTAGCGGTGCAGGAGCTCACTCAGACGCTCGCGTAACTGTTCCACGGTGATGTCGCGCTCGATGCTGCCCGCCACCGCCAAGCTGATGGCGCCGGTCTCCTCTGAGACCACCACGGCTACGGCGTCGGTTTCCTCAGTAATGCCGATACCGGCGCGGTGCCGCGTGCCCAGCTGCGTGCTCAGCACGGGGTTCATGGAGAGGGGCAAAAAGCAGGCGGCGGCGGCCACGCGGTCCTTCTGGATGATCACGGCGCCGTCGTGCAGCGGCGCGCTGGGACGGAAGACGGTGGCCAGCAGGTCGTAGGAGAGCTGCGCGTCCATGGGCACGCCACTTTCAATGTAGGTACGCAAACCGATGTCGCGCTCGATGACGATGAGCGCGCCCGTCTGGTTTTGCGCGAACAGGTTGGCGGCCAGCACGATGTCTTCATAAGAACCCGGCCCGCGGGCCTGGGCCATGCGCGTAATGGTGAGCTTTCGCCCCACCTTGGCCAGCGCCTGCCGGATCTCAGGCGCGAAGACGACGATCAGCGCGAAGATGGCGTAGGGAAGCAGCGTGGTGACGAGCCAGTTGACGGTCCTCAATTCGCCCAGGCGCGCCACGTAGATGGCCACCACAAGCACGCCGACGCCAACCAGCATTTGAAAAGCGCGCGTCCCTTTGACCAGGACCAGGAACTGGTAAATCAGCAGGGCCACGAGCAGGATGTCGATGACCGGCGTCAATGACACCTGCCCCGCGCGCTGCCACATCTCGCTCAACCAGTTCCACATTGTCCCGCTCGCTCCCGCACGAGTCGATTAGCTGACCATTGTAATCTACGATGCTATCCCCAGATTCGCGCGAAAGGTGTGTCTTGAAGTAACTCTGCCGTGCTGCGCCTGGGAAAAATCAGCTCAGCGCCGGCATGCCGCGCAGAGCGGCGCGGCCAGTAGCGTCCTTACAGATCTTTCTTTTCTTCGACGCGCGCGATCAGCAACCCCCGGGCAAGGCGCGCTGAAATCCGGTCTCTGACCTGCACTTGGGTAACATCTTTCACCAGCTTGCCGGATGCATCGAAAACCAGGGCGTAGCCGCGGTCCAGCACCTTTAGCGGCGAAAGCTGCTCCAGCCGTGCGCCGGCGCGGTCCCACTGGGCACGGCGGGTGAGCAGCAGGCGGCGGGTTGCAGCCTCGAGCCCGCGGGCGCTAGCGTTCAAGCCTTGGCGCATGGAAGCCAGGCGGCGCCGCAGGTCGAAGTAGCGCACGCGTGCGGCAGCAACATCAAGCCGGCGGCGGTACTGGTCGAGCAGGCGCAACTGCGCGGCGGCCAGCCGGTACACCAGTTCGTCGACGCGCTGCTGGCGGCGGGCGAGCGCGTCACTGATGCGCGCGAAGGCTGCGTGCCGCGCCCAGCGGTCGAGCGTCTGCCGGGCCAGCAACAGCCGGTAACGCGTGGCGCGGGCGAGCCGCTGGCGCAATCCGGCGACTTGCTCCTCAATGCGGTGCTTGGACTCGATCACCAGTTCGGCGGCGGCCGAGGGCGTGGGCGCGCGCAGGTCGGCGACGAAATCGGCGACGGTGAAATCGGTCTCGTGGCCCACCGCGGAAATCACCGGGAGCTTTGACGACGCGATCGTTCGCGCCAGGCCTTCGTCATTGAAGGCGGCCAGGTCCTCGATGGATCCGCCACCGCGCGCCACGATGATGACGTCCACGTTGCCGGCACGGTTGAAGTAGCGCACTCCGGAGCTGACTTCGCCGGGTGCAGCTTCGCCCTGCACCTGCGCGGGAAAGATGAGCACGTGCACGTCCTCGTGCCGGCGGCGGAGAACGTTGAGGATGTCCTGGATGGCGGCGCCGCGTGCCGAGGTCACAATGCCGATGCGCCGGGGAACAAGCGGGACCGGCTTCTTGCGGGCAACGTCAAACAGGCCCTCGGCGGCCAGCCTGGCCTTGAGCTGCTCGAAGGCGACCTGTAGCGCCCCGGCGCCCTTGGGCTCGAGATACTCGGCCATGAGCTGCAGTTCGCCCCGGGCTTCGTAGATAGTGACGCGCCCGCGGGCGATCACCTGCATGCCGTTCTCAGGAAGGAAACGCAGCAGGCGTGCCTGGGTGCGGAACATCACCACGCGAAGCTGCGCGTCGCCGTCCTTCAGCGTGAAGTACAGATGGCCGGAATCCGCGGGGCGGAAGTTCGAGATCTCGCCCTCCACCCAGACGTCGGTGTAATCGCGCTCCAGCGAGGTGCGGGCCGCGCCGATGAGGTCGCGCACCGTCCAGATGCGCCGCGTGATCCCAGGCTGGAACGTCAGCCCTAGCTGTTCGCTGCTCCCCACGAGCAGAAGTTTAGCAGCCGCGGCGGGCGATTCAGTGGCGGAGGCGTGCTACTAGGTAAAGCACCAGGGTCAGAACGATGCTGAGAATAATGGAGGTCATCAGGGGAAAGTAGAAGGTGAAGTTCTTACGCCGCACCACGATGTCTCCGGGAAGGCTTCCGACGGGAATGTTTGCCCGGCCCAGCAGCAGCAACACCACCCCAACCACCACCAGCAGGAGGCCGAGAGCGATGACGATTTTGCCGATCTCGGTCACAGCGAAATTTGATGCGCTGTTTGCCAGCGGGGCAGTTTTTAAGTTTCACCCCGGTCCATCACAGGTGCATCTAATCGGTCAGAAGTCATAAGGAGCGAGCCTGCCATGGCGGAAAAGCAGCGCGTTATTCCGATGCCGCCCATTCACGACCCCGAGGAGCAGGATATCGTGGGCGGTCCCGAAGGCTTTAATCCCCCCCAACCTGGCGAGGCCAGCAAGGGGCCACAGCCGACTGCCACTGAGAAGGCTGGCGGTCCCAAGGCACGTCGCGTCGATCCTGAGGGCGAGAAGAAGGTGAAGGAGAGGACGCTGGACAAGACCTTGGCCGACTCCTTTCCCACCAGCGACCCGCCTTCGACCATCCCCGATCCCAGTGAAGACGACTCATTCGCCGCGTAACTAGGTCTCTTGAGGTGACGGAGGCCGCGGCGGCGTGCATTTGTCGGCCAACTATACCCGCGAGCTGATTCCAACCTGCTGCTGCTGATCGGCGTCCTATCTTAGGTGACCAGTGATGGACTGTCGCTCTCGGTGGTCGCCAACTTTCTGCTGATAGCCGGGCTGGTGTTGTACGGCTTCCGTCTGCTTGCCGAGTACCACGCCAGGGGCAAGTGGGCCAAGAACGTCAGCGGCCTGCTTGCCGGGCTGGGCATGCTGTCGCTGGCCCTGGCCTTGATGCTTACGCCCAAGAACGCCCAGGTCATCGCCCGTATCGCCGCAACGGGCGCGTCGCGGGTCTTTTTGGGGGTAAGTAGCGCTTTCCTTTTAGCGGGGATCGCGGCCTTCGGCATCATCACCCACTCCAAGCCCCTGCGCCTGCTGCACGAAAGGAATATCGAGCGAGACCTCAACCGTGAACTCCCGAACGTTCCGTAGAGGCACGGCGGCCGACCGAGGCAAGGTCGTGGGATTTCCCGGTCCCGCGCCTAGCCCGCCGCCGCCGCCGGGGATCGGGAGTGCGCTGCGCCGCATCGGCCCGGGGATCGTGACCGGCGCCGCAGATATGGATCCCGCGATGGTCTTGACCGCCATCGTGGCCGGAGCCGTATTCGGAAATTCTCTGCTCTGGGTGGTGCTGTTTTGCATCCCTGTGCTGGTGGCGGTGTTTGCGGTGGCGGCGCGCATCGGAGTGGAGGCGCGCAAGGGGCTGGTGGATCTGCTGCGTGTGAACTACGGCAAGAAGGCGGCAATGACTTGCGCGGTCCTGATCATGGCCATCAATCTGGTGATGATCGTGGCTGACCTGATGGCGGTTTCTGACTCCTTTTCCCTCATTCTGCGCCAGCCGCGGATGTATTTCGTGGCGGCGGTGGCGTTCACCATTTGGTACATCCTGATATTCCATGATTATCGGCGGATTACGCGGGCGCTGCTCTGGCTAGCGGTACCGCTCGTGGCGTTTGTGGGTGCGGCTGTGCTGGTGGCGCCTTCGCCGCGGGAATTGGCGGCACACACACTCGTGCCCTCGATCCCAGCGATCCCTGCTTTAGTGGCGGTCGTGGCCCTCTTTGGGTCGCTGCTGACGCCGGACGTGCTGGTCTGGCAAACCAGTTCGCGCCGGGAGCACACCCCCGGCCGCGAATCGCGGGAATCGCTGCTGACAGTGCTGATAGCGGCAGTGGTCTGCTATTGCGTGATCATTGCCTCGGCTGCGGCCTTGCACGGGTTTCCGGCAGAGCGGATTACCACCCGGGTGGCCGCGGCAGCGTTGCGCCCACTGGCCGGCAACTGGGGAGAGGCACTGTTTGCGATTGGCATAATTGGCTCGGGCATGGTGGCCCTTCCCATCATTGTCGCCTCTTTCTGCTACAGCCTTTCCGAGGCGCTCGGCTGGAAAAGCGGCCTGAGCGAGCATCCCTGGGAAGCCAAGGAGTTTTACATCCTGATCTCGGCGGTCGTGTGTGTTGGAGCTGTGGGGAACTTCTTGCCTATCGATCCGGTGCGGGCGCTGTATTGGTCACAGATCCTGGCGGGAGCCGTGACCGTGCCCATCCTCATGTTCATTCTTGTCATCTCGAACGACCGGCGGATCATGCGCACGGTCAACACCCGTTGGGAGAACTTCTGGATTGGGGGCGCCTGCGGCGGGCTGGTAGCAGCGGGCATCTTGCTCTTGATCACGAAGCTTGGCGGGTAATCTTCGTCTCCTCTGCAATTCGTGGCTCTCCGATCGCAGTTCCGGCAACTGTGACAGTGGCATTCCCCGTGATGCAGGGATGGAATGCGCGGGCGCCTACGGCGCGAACGGCTGATATAATCGGCGGCTTTTCTGAACGCAAATTGAACTGTTCCCCAGAGGCGCAGAATGAAGAGATCGCTCTGGCTCACCGGCGCTTGTCTCGCAATAGCGTTTTTGTCGTCCCAAGCCGTGGGACAAGCCGCGCCCCAGTCCGCGGCATCGCCGCCCAAGCGCACCATCGTCCGCGCCGGCCGGCTTTTGGACGTCAAAAGCGGGCGCATGTTGAACAACCAGACGATCGTCATCGAGGGCGAGAAGGTCGTAAGCGTAGGCCCGGCGGGTGCTGCGCCGCAAGGCGCTGATGTCATCGACCTGTCTAACGCCACCGTGCTGCCCGGGCTGATTGACATGCACGTGCACCTTACCGGTGAGCCGCAGCACGTCGGATATCCCGCGCTGGGGATCTCGCTGCCACGGGCCACACTGACCGGCGCCAAGAACGCCAAGCTGACGCTCGAGGCCGGCTTCACCACGGTGCGCAACGCCGGGGCCGATGCTTTCAGCGATGTGGCCTTGCGCGACGCCATCGCCGACGGCGACATTGTGGGGCCGCGGATAGTGGCGGCCGGACCAGGCATCGGCCGCACCGGCGGTCATTGTGACGAGAACTTGCTGCCCTACGAATACCATCGCAGCGGCGAGGGCGCCGCCGATGGCGTCGAGGGCGTGCAGAAGAAGGTGCGCGAGGTCCTCAAGTACGGCTCCGATGTGGTGAAGATCTGCGCCACCGGAGGTGTGCTCTCCAAGGGCGACAACCCCAACAGCTCGGAGTTCACCCCGGAAGAGCTGCGGGCCATCGTTGCCGATGCCCACCGCCTCGGTCGTAAGGTGATGGCACACGCGCACGGGGCCGAAGGGGCGCGCTGGGCGGCTGAGGCCGGCGTGGACTCCATCGAGCACGGCCACCTCATTGACGACGCCGCCGTTGCCATGATGAAGCAGAAGGGCACGTATCTGGTCCCCACTCTGTATCTCGGCGACTGGTTCATAGAAAACGCCGAGAAGAACCGCGTGCCCGAATTCCTGATGGCCAAGGCGCGGGCGGTGATGCCGGCATCGCGGCAGAACGTGGGGCGCGCCTTCCGTGCTGGAGTGAAGATCGCTTTCGGCACCGATGCCGCCGTCTATCCGCATGGGCTCAACGCGCGTGAGTTCGCCGTATACGTCAAGCTGGGCATGTCACCCATCCAGGCCATCCAGACGGCCACCGTGAACGCCGCCGATCTGTTGGGCTGGTCCGAGCAGGTTGGGACCATCGAGGCTGGCAAGTGGGCTGATCTGATTGCCGTTGACGGCGATCCGACCCGCGACGTCAGTGTGCTGGAGCGCGTGCGCTTCGTGATGAAAGGCGGCAAGGTTTACAAGAACGACTCCGTGGCGGCGCAACCCCGGAGTGGGGGCGCTAACTGAAAGTTGGGGCAGGCGAAAAGCAGAAGGCCGGCTCAATGGCCGGCCTTCAGTTCCAGGGAAACAGAAAAACTGCGCTGAGCGCTCAACATCCTTCGCTTGCGCTCAGGATGACGGCCCGCGGCTCGGACACCACGGAGACGCCCGCGGGGGTCAGACGCCCCGCGAAACGGCGTCACTTCTTGGGCGCGATCGAGTCCTTCACCGGCTTGGCAACGTAGAACTTCACCACCGTCTTGGCCGGGATTTTGATCGGTTCGCCGGTCTGGGGATTGCGTCCGATGCGAGCCTTGCGCTGCATCTTCTTCAGCCGCCCCAGCCCGGGCAGCACGAACACGCCGGCCTTCTTGGTTTCCTTGACGGCCACGGTGGCCAAGGTATCCAGGAAGGCAGCCGCGGTCTTGTTGTTGGTCTCCAACTCCTCGGCTAGGTGGCGCACGAGCTGGGTCTTGGTCATGCCTGGCATCATTCCTCCTTGAGAGTGTGCGATTGTGAGTGCTAGCAGCGACTCGAGGGCACATCATATATAAGGGCGCGAAAAAAAAGAAGCGTCTCAGCCGCTTTTTATGCGGCTTTTCCACACATTTGCATTCTGCACCGGATAGAGTGCAGCTCGCGGAGCCGCCCCAGTTGTGGCTTGGGGGCCTCCCGCACTGCCGAGTCGCGTGGGGAAAAAAGAAGAGGGGGAGCCCATGCCCCCCTTTGATTTCACTTGCCCATGCTCAGAGCCGATCCGGCAGCCTCAACCTTCACAATCTGTTTTCTGCCGGCGAAATGGACCTCGGTCAAGCTGCTAGAGCCATCCGAGTTCTGTTTCAGCACAAACCCGTCGTAGCGGCTGGCGCGGGGACTATCGACCAGCTTGGCGGGCGCAGAAGCTACCGCGGTCTTGCCCTGATAGAAGACAACCTCCGTGGCCCCGCCGTTCTCCGTCAGCTTGACCTTGTATTTGCCCGGGTCTAGCTGTTTCCCGTTCACCGTGACCGGGACGTTGAAACTTAGCTCGGTGGCAAAACTGCCAACTGCCAGCAGCGCCACCACTGCTGTCGTCAGGACGATGCGCATCAACTTGTTCATAAGCTCTCCTTGTTCCGATTTGGTTCAAAACCCTGTAGGCTGGCGGCAGCCGGCAGCCCCACACTCCACTTGCATTTCGTCGCGAAGTACCTAGAATGTCGCGGGGGTTAAACGACCAACGCCGGCCGCAAGGCTGCCTACGTTTCGGGAGATTGCTCGCCGTGGCCGCCAAACCTCGGGCGAGGCAATCGGTTTAACCCCTGTTTTCTTTCTTCCTCAGACTGACTTAGGCCGGTTTGGTTAGCTCCACTCGGCCCTGTTCCGAAAACGGAACACAATCTACCTTTCCGTTGACACGCCCTTGCGGCGAGTCATAATTCCGGTACTCTGCACTGCCTGCAGCAGAGTCCAGGGAGGCTCCATGCGCCATGCGCTAACACTCTCTCTTTCACTTGCTTTCTGGTTGGTTCCGGCCTCATGGGCACAGGAAGTCAAGCCCCGGCCTGATCAACCCCCGGCCGCGGCAGCGCTGCTGCCGAACAGCGATCCCACTTACCAGGCGCTCCGCAAACTCGGCTTGAGTGGCGAGACGGTTTCCGTCGCCAACCTCACCTTGAAGCGGGATGCGGGCGTGTTTACCTTCCGCAGCGGGACCGTCGCCTTCCTTGCGCCCGTAAACGGAAAAGTTACCGGGGCCGTCTTCCTGGGAGACGGAAGCTTCACTCTAGTGCCGCCGATCGCCAGTGAGGGCCGCGTGCTTGCCTTGCTGACCAAGGAAGCCAAGCTCGAAGAGACATTCGACCAAGTGGTGTTGCGCTTCACCGACAGCACGTACGACGAGCTCAAGAAGCAGCCCGGCGGAACCGCCGGCGCGGGCGGCAGCAACGCTGCCTCCGTCCTGAACGACATCAACAACACATTGCGCGAGAAACTGAACTTCAACCTGGCCTCGCGCATTTCGCAGGATGTAATCAGCCCACGGCCTGGCGGGTTGTTCGTGGCGTTCATCAGAGGCAAGAAGTACAGCGACAAGATGATGTACATCCTTGATCCCCAGGGCGTGCCCAACATCTCTCCCGACATGATGCCCGACTGGCAAGTAGCGCCGGAAGAAATAGCCCTCACCACCTACGAGGACAACAAGAACGGAGTGTGGGCAGCGTTTCACCTGTCGCACGAATACGCCTCTGGCCAAGCCACCGGCACGCAAAAGAACTACGTCATTGATATCGAGAACCAGCAGCTGGAAACCAGCATCGAGAAGAGCGGCAAGCTGAGCGGTAAAGCCACCACCACGTTCGTCGCTAACCGCGATGGCCTGAGCGTGGTGCCTTTCGATCTGTATCGCACGTTGCGCGTGCAGAGCGTGACGGACGCCGCCGGCACCCCATTGCACTTCATCCAGGAGGACAAGAACGACGATCCGGACTTCGCCGTGGTGTTACCCAAGCCGTTGGCTGCCGGCGAGCGTTACACCATCACCACCACCTATGCGGGCAAGGAGGTGGTATTGAAC
>DASYTX010000390.1:0-2747 GCA_036001865.1 Terriglobales bacterium | reverse complement strand
TCGGTTCGGGAAATGTTGGAACCTGCGGCTGGGCAGGAGGGATGCGGCTGCGCTGCGCTGCCGCGGGCGACGCCAAAGTGGTCCGCTTGAGCACGGCAGGTTCGGGCAACAGCCGGGCGTTGATGATGCTCACACGATCCGCGGGGCTGTAGGTCGACCGCAGCGCCAGCCCGTAGATAAGATACAGGTGCAGCGTCGCGGACAATACCACGGCAACAGACAAGCGCGCGAATGCCGCCTGGGACACCCCTCGAGGAACCTGCCTGATCCTGCGCACGCCCGATCCCGCACTGGAAACGCCGACGCCTCTGATTCTAGAACGTCAGCGGCGATGCCGGGAAAAACTTACCTGATCTGCGCCTTCGCGAGGATAGCCTCGATCTGGTCGGCCGGAATCGCTCCGGGAACACGCTTGCCGTCGGCAAAGAATATCGTGGGCGTACCGGTAATGCGTTTGGATTTGCCGAATTCCACCAGCTTGTCCACGGGGTTGGTGCAGGTTCCTTCTGCTTTCGGTCCCACACCCTTGAGCATGTATTCGTCCCAGGCCTTGACGCGCTCGCCCGAACACCAGATCGCACGCGCAATGTCCGGGGCTTTCGGATGCAACTCCACCAACGGGTAAAGGAAGACATAGATGGTGACGTTATCCACCTTGCCAAGGTCGCGCTCGAGGCGCTTGCAGTACGGGCAGTCTGGATCGGAGAACACCGCGATCTTGCGGCTGCCGTCGCCCTTTACCTTCTTGATCGCCATTTCAAAGGGAAGTTGCTCGAAAGGAAAAGCCAGCTTTCTGAGCTTCAACTCCTCCAGATCCCTCTGCCTGGCCGCCGTTACGTTGGTCATGCTATTGGTGTCGATGATGCTGCCGTCGATCAGGTAATTGAAGTCTTCGTCGGCGTAGATAATCTGGCCGTCGACAACGACTTCATACAGTCCGAGATGGGATGTCTTGGTCACGCTTTCGACGTTGGCCTTGGGAAACTTCTTGGCGATCTCGGATCGAATGGCGACCTCATCCGCGCAGGCGACGCCGGAAATCAGCGGGAGGGTGGACAAAAGTACGGTCAGGGCGCGAGTGATCATCATGGGTCGATTGAAGAGAATCCGGGAACTCCGTTGGGGAAACAATTAGACCGCTTTTCCGAGCGCTCGTTTCACCAATAGTTTCTTGAGCGGTCGGAGTTGATTGGTAAGATTCAGCCCCGCGTTGCGCAGCCACGGCAGGCCCGGCAGGGAGCTGCCGAAAAGCTTGTGCAATCCATCGGTGACGCATTCCATCGCCAGAACGTCTTCCTTGCGGCTGCGTTCGTAACGCCGCAACAGCGCTCTTGCCCCGCAGTCGCTCTCCAGGCCGCGGCCGCCGATGATCCCGGCAAGCGATTCTACATCGGCGATTCCGAGGTTCAATCCCTGCCCGGCAAGCGGGTGCACGTTGTGCGCTGCGTCCCCCAGCAGGGCAAGGCGCGGTGCGATTAAACGCATGGCACGCAGGCGCCGCAACGCAAATGCGGCGGCGGTTCCGTTGATCCGCATTGCGCCAAGCCCGTGTGAGGCCGCTTCCCCGACCGCGCGCGCAAGCTCCTCGCCGCTCATTGCCAGCAGATCCCGTGCGTGCGCGTCCGCGGTGGACCACACCATGGACACCTGGCCCTGCGGCAAGGGCAGCAGGGCGAGCACGCCATCTTTGCGGAACCACTGGTACGCTATGTCGCGATGCGGCCTCTCGACATGAAAGTTGGCGACCACGCCCCTCTGGCCGTACTCGTGGACCTCGACCTCTATCCCTGCCTGCGAACGTATTCTCGACTCGGCACCGTCCGCCGCAATCACCAGCCGCGCTTCCAGCTCCGCGCCATCGGAGAGCGCAAGCACGGCTGCCGAGTCCGTCCAGTTCGCGCGCAGGCATTCGACACCACTCAACAGCGCGAGATCTGCCTGCCCATTGAGAGATCCGGTCAGCGCCTGCTGAAGATTGGATTCCTCCACGATTGCCGCAAGCTCAAAGACGCCGTTTCGGTAGGCGCTGAACTCGAGCTTCGAGCGGCCGTCGTCGCCAAATACGAGCATTTCCTGCACCGGCGCAACCCGCTCTTGCGCGAGCCGCGGCCATACTCCCCAGCCCTCGAGACAGCGCATGCTTCGCGGATTGAGCGCGTAGACGCGCAGGTCGAAACCCGCACCAGGCAACGGACGTGGCGATCTGGGCTCGACCAACGCGATGGTCAGCCCGCTTTGGCAAAGCGCGCGGGCGATGCCGCCACCGACCAGACCTCCGCCTACAATGGCGATGTCGACCTTCATGCGGCCAGTCTACTACGGCGGCGCAGGCCCGCGCTTAGTACGGCGGTCGCCTTGACAATGCCGGGGGTCGTCAGTAACCTTTCGCTCCCTTTGCGCGGTCGCGGCAAAATGAACGATGGTTTCCCGGTGATATAGCTCAGCTGGTTAGAGCACAGCACTCATAATGCTGGGGTCGGTGGTTCAAGTCCACCTATCACCACCAGGACAATGCGGCACGGGATGGGGGCTTGCAGCGATACAAGCCCGTGGCCCCTAGGGAAGCTCTGATCAAGTTCCGCGACGCGCGTTGCGCCAGGTGCGGATGACTGCTAGGGACGCCGGAGCGCGGAACAGGGGCCCCTCCGGGGATGTGACCGCGGAGGCACGCACAAGCGCGCGTATGTTCGGCACGATGCATCCCGCTCCGGGGTCGCATCCAAGCACATAACGCTTGGAACCTGCTC
>DASYTX010000389.1:0-3179 GCA_036001865.1 Terriglobales bacterium | reverse complement strand
CAAGATCGCCGCTGCCGCCAGCGCCTCCATGGTCGCAACGTCGCCGCAGGAAGCCAAAACCACGTCTGGTTCCTCGCCCGCGTCAGTGCTCGCCCGCGCCCAAATACCGATGCCCTTGGCGCAGTGCACGACCGCCTCGTCGATAGTTGTAAACTGCAGGTGCTTCTGCTTGTCGGCAACAATGACGTTGATGTAGTCGGTCGAACGCAGACAATGATCCGCGACCGACAGCAAGGTGTTGGCGTCGGGCGGCAAATAGACGCGTGTCACGCTCGAGCTCTTATTGGTGACCAGGTCGATAAAACCGGGGTCCTGATGAGAAAAGCCGTTGTGATCTTGACGCCAAACCGTGGACGACAGCAGGATATTCTCGGAAGCGACCGAGGCGCGCCACGGCACGTGATTCTTGCAGATGTCCAACCATTTCGCGTGCTGGTTAAACATCGAATCGATCACATGGGCAAAGGCTTCATAGGTATGAAAAAACCCATGACGGCCCGTGAGCAGATATCCCTCTAGCCAACCGATGAGCGTGTGCTCGGAAAGCATTTCCATCACGCGGCCATCTCGAGCGAGCTCGCCGCCGTCAGCGTCTTCCGGCAGCATGTCCGCCATCCAGGTCTTCTTGCTCGCCTCGTAAACCGCCTGGAGCCGGTTAGAGGCGGTCTCGTCCGGGCCGAAGACGCGGAAGCTGGTCATGTTGTTCTTCATCACATCCCGCAGAAACTCGCCGAGGGGTTTGGTATTTTCGTATTCTGCTGTGCCGCGACTGGAAACTTCGACGGCGTATTTGCGGAAGTCGGGAAGCTCGAGTTCTTTGCGTAGCAGTCCGCCATTGGTATGAGGGTTGGCGCTCATGCGCCGGTTGCCCTTGGGCGCGAGAGCCTTGAGCTCAGGTTTTAGCTTGCCGCTTGCATCGAACAACTCCTCGGGCTTGTAGCTCCGCATCCAGTCTTCCAGGAGCTTTAGGTTCGCCGGATTGTCGCGCACGTCGGCAAAGGGCACCTGATGCGAGCGCCAGAAGCCTTCCACCTTGTGTCCCCTGATTTCTTTCGGCCCGGTCCATCCCTTGGGGGAACGCAGCACGATCATGGGCCAGCGCGGACGGACAGGGGTATTCGAATCCCTCGCCGTCTTCTGCTGGGCGCGGATCTCACCGATAGCCTCTTCTAACGTGGCGGCCATTTTTTGATGCATCGCGGTCGGATCGCTCCCTTCCACGAAATAGGGCTTGTAGCCGTAGCCGACAAACAGCGCTTCCAACTCTTCGTGGCTGATCCGGGAAAGAATGGTTGGATTCGCGATCTTGTAGCCGTTGAGGTTCAGAATCGGCAGCACCGCGCCATCGCGCGCGGGATTGATGAACTTGTTGGAATGCCACGCCGTGGCGAGCGGCCCGGTCTCAGCCTCGCCGTCGCCCACGACGCAGGCAACAATAAGATCGGGACTGTCGAGCGCCATGCCGTAGGCGTGCGAGAGACTGTAGCCGAGCTCGCCCCCCTCATGGATGGAGCCTGGCGTTTCCGGAGTCACGTGGCTCCCGATATGGCCCGGGAACGAGAACTGCTTGAAGAATTTCTGCATCCCTTCCGCGTCCTCGCTCTTGTCCGGATAGATTTCGGAGTAGGTCCCCTCGAGATACGCCGGGCCCAGCACCCCCGGCGCTCCGTGGCCCGGCCCGGCCACGAAAATCGTGTCGAGGTCGTGCTTGAGGATCATCCGGTTAAGATGCACCCAGATGAAGGACAGCGCCGGGCTCGCGCCCCAGTGGCCGAGCAGCCGGTGCTTCACATGTTCTGTCTTCAAAGGCTCCTTGAGCAGCGGATTGTCCTTGAGATAGATCATCCCCACCGAAAGGTAATTGCATGCCCGCCAATAGGCATTCATCAGTTCCAGCTCTTTATTTGATAATGGATTTTCCATTGCATCCTCCCATTGTTTTGTTATTAAACTCGCGCCGCAGCACGGCGCATTTCAAGCTACGGCTAATTCGCCTTCCATCGCCTCGGTATATTTGCCCAGCGCGGCCGCGCTGTCGCATTTGGCTCGATGATAAAAGGCCAGCTGGCCTGCTTTGAGGTTTTCGTTCTTTCCATGCCAGGCCTTGAGCGCTTCGTCCTGCAACGCGCGCCCATACGAAAAGCTGAGCTTCCAAGGCTTTGGGCCCTCGAGCTGATTGATGGCGCTCAGATGCGCTGTGGCAACGAAGTGGTTCTGGCCACCGGATAAGAAAACGATACCCGGGACCGCGGCCGGCACATGCCGGCGGAGACAGCGCACTGTGGCAAGCGCAACTTCGTTGATGGAGGCCTGTTTGGCGGACTCCTTACCCGAGATGACCATGTTGGGCTTGAGTAGCATGCCTTCGAGAGACACCCTCTGTTCGAAGAGCGCATTGAAGACCGCGTGCAGGACGTTAGCCGTGACTTCTTCGCAGCGCTCGATAGTGTGCGATCCGTTCATTAGCACTTCGGGCTCAACGATGGGTACCACGCCCTGCTCCTGGCAGAGGACGGCATATCGAGCGAGCGCGTGTGCGTTGACATGCACGCAGGTCGCGCTCGGCAGGACATCGCTTACGGCGATCACCGCTCGCCATTTGGCAAAGCGCGCGCCGATTTCGCGGTATTCCTTGAGGCGGTCGCGGAGCCCATCGAGTCCTTCAGTGATGGTTTCTCCGGGCGAGCCCGCGAGCGGTTTGACGCCGTTATCGACTTTGATGCCGGGTATGATCCCGTGCTGCGCCAGCACATCGGCCAGCGCTGTTCCCCTCGAGTTCTTCTGGTGGATCGTCTCATCTTGCATGATGACGCCGCTGATGAACTCAGCGATCCCGGGTGTGGTAAAAAACATCTCGCGGTAGGCTCGACGGCTGTCCGCTGTCGATTCGATTTTTAGCGCGTCGAGGCGCCTCGTTACGGTCGGGACGGTCTCGTCAGCGGCCAATATGCCTTTGCCGCCGGCAACAAGCGCCTGCGCCGTGTTTTCTAGGTCGGTGTTACTCATATTCCCTCCTTCATTTGTTCACACCGAGTCCTTCCGGGTTCGGCGTGGAATTTTTCCACCACGAAGTGTGTCATGAGTTTACGCTCGTCCACAGAGGATGAAAATGGGGCAGAAGCGCGGTAAGGATGGAGCGGTGCCCCAGCGAAGAGATCGGTAAGTGACTGGTGCCTATG
>DASYTX010000388.1:0-17350 GCA_036001865.1 Terriglobales bacterium | reverse complement strand
AGCAGCTGGACGAGATAATCCCGGTTCTCATCCGTGTTCTTGAACGATATGGGGAACTGCATCAGCAGCGCGCCCAGACGGCCTTCGGAAGCGAGGGCGTCCACACCCTCTTTGACGGCCCGTTCGTCCTTGTCGGTGGGCGACAGTGTGGCGGCGGAGGTGGGTTGCACGGCAGCGCCGGGCGCGTGGGTGAAAGCCTTGTAAAGTTTGGCAGTGAACTTGAAATCGCGGTTGCCGGCGACCTTCTGGCACCAGAGTTTTGCCATCTCTGGCTTCACCGGCCCGTAGAACGAAGTATTGATCTCGATGACGTCGAAGTACCGCGCCACGTACTCTGCCGGATGCTGGCTGCGCTTCAGGCTCGCCGGATAGAAGATCCCTTCCCAGTCCTTGTAGGCCCAGCCGGCAGTGCCGACGCGAATGTTTCCCACGCAGGAAGCTTACCGCAGAGCTGTCGGGTGCACTTCAGAACAAGCCGACGACCACCCAGTTGGTCCCTTCGGGATACTTCTGGTTGCGCGCGAAGCAGGCGCCCACGGCATAGCCGCGGTACGGTCCGCCGCTGCGCAGGCGGTCGAGATGGCGGGAAAACTCTTCGGGATCGCCCTCGGTGAAGGAAACGACCGAGCGGAACTGCCCACTTTCCTGCAGCACGGCGCTGGGGCTGAGCTTATTTTTCTGCGCCATCTCGCACGCCGCACGACGCAAGCTGGGCGTCTCCAGGCGCCGCATGTGCGGGAAACGCTGCTCCCGGCGCACCTGTTCCACTGCCGCTGCCACCGCGTCTTCCAGATCGTTGTTGGAGTGGCTGGCTATGCGGTGGGCGAAGTTTTGCGTGGCGTAGAGGTACTTGCCGCGCCGCGCCACTCCGATGCCGATGGCGTTGTACTTCGGGTTCAGGATGTTGGCGCGGTGCCCGGCGGAAGTCATCCAGCCGGTGTGGATGTCGTCCACGTCGGCGCCGAAGGCAACGTTCTCTGCCGAGGCGTTAAAGCGCAGCGGGGTGGATGCCAGCCGATCCCGCAGGCTCGGCTCTCCCGGGAAGCGGTGCGACAACGCGCCTCGGCGGGCCATCTCTTCGGCATGCTGCCGCGCCGCCTGCGCCAGCCACTCGTTCCATTCCAGCACAGGCACGCCCGCCCTCTCCCGCTCCCGGTTGGTGCGCCGGAACAGCTCCTGTTCGGCCGCGCTGGCGCTGCTACCCTCGATTTGTGCCCAAGCCGTGCTGACGCACAATAGCGCGACCGCCGACAGCACCGGCCATCCGCCTGAGGTTTTGCCGATTGTCACGGTTATGTTGGATGCAATCATAGCGATGCATATGTGCTGCCGCCTGCCTTGGCCGTTTTCGGAAGCCAAATGAGTTGTCATTCTGAGGGCGCGCGAACGCGGCCGAAGAATCTGTGCAGGATGCAGATGCGGCCGCGATTGGTCGCGGGTACAGTAGGTGCGACCGGTATTGCCTGTCCGCCATCTTGCTCAGATCCTTCGCGCGGCTTCGCCGCTCTCAGGATGACAGCAACACTAAGACAACACTAGGCCATCAGCCCGTACAAAAAAGCCTCCGCCATGCGCGGAGGCTCGTCTCTTCCCTCTTCCTGACTACTGCGTCTGGTTGTCGTGCTTCTCGCGGTAAATCTTTTTGGACGCCTGGTTCTGGCGGTGGGTGATGACGGCGCGCTCCTTCTTGGTGAACTCGCCGCCCGAGGCCCGGAACCGCTGCTCCTGCTGGTTAATGCTCACCTGCTGCCTCTCCAGCTTCGCGGCCTCATTGGCCGTGAGCTGTCCGCTGTTGACGCCCTGCCCGATGCGCTTCTGCTGCCGCACCTGCCGCTTGTTGATGGTGCGCCCTTTGGGCACGTGCCTGGCTCCCTCGGCCATCAGCCCGGGCGTCAGGAACAGCACTGCCGCCGCCAGTACCAAACTGACTTTTTTCATGACCTGGTCTCCTCGCCTGCTCTCGAAAATTTTGGAATTGCTACGCTCCATAGCACCGGAGCTGCGTGTCACTGAGGGTGAACCCAGAGTGTCGACAAATGTCGCGTGGAATTTGTTACTGAAGTACAGGGACAGATGAGCACAGACCCATCTACATCATGAGCAAATCGGAAGCTCCAAATCGGGGATTCTTAGATTTCGCCGACGACCGATGGCCGACGACTATCTCTTACCCACCCGTTCCGGGCGATGGAACATCTCCACCGCAGCCGATTCTTTGCGGGCGCGGTGCTGCTGGCGGTGCTCGTACGATGCTCCCATAAAAGCTCTGAACAACGGGTGCGGCTCCAGCGGCTTGGACTTGAACTCAGGATGGAACTGGCAGCCCAGGAAGTAGGGATGGTCGGGGATCTCGACAATCTCGACGTAAGTTCCGTCAGGCGTGGCGCCGGTGATCTGCAAACCGGCGCCGGTAAGGACAGGCTCGTACTCGCGATTGAACTCGTAGCGATGGCGATGGCGCTCGCTGATCTCCAGCGTACCGTATGCCTTATGGGCGAAGGAGCCCGGGGTGAGCTTGCAGGGCCAGGCTCCCAGGCGCATGGTGCCGCCCAGCTCATCAATGCCGCGCAGCTCGCGCAGCTTGTAAATGACGCGGTGGGGCGTGGCGGGATCGAACTCGCTGGAGTCCGCGCCTTCGAGGCCGCAGACGTTGCGCGCGAACTCAATGCACGCCGTCTGCATGCCCAGGCAGATGCCGAAGTACGGCACCTTGTTCTCGCGCGCATAGCGGATGCCGTTCAACATACCGGCAATGCCCCGCTTGCCAAAGCCGCCGGGCACCAGGATGCCGTCCAGCCCTTCGAGTTGAGGTTCGTAATCGCGCGGATTCTTGCTCTCCAGGCCTTCCGCCTCCACCCAGATCAGGTTGAGCTTCAGGTTGAAGGCCAGCGCGCCGTGCACCAAGGCTTCTTTCAGTGACTTGTAGGAGTCTTCGTACTCCACGTACTTCCCCACCACCCCGATCGTGACCTCGTCCTTGGGGTTGTACATGCGGTGCACTAGGTCTTCCCACTGCGAAAGGTCGGCTTCCTTGGCCTCGAGGTGCAGGTATTTGAGGGCGAGCTTGTCCACACCTTCGCGGGCAAAGATCAACGGCACTTCGTAGACTGAGGCCACGTCGATGGCGGTGATCACCGCCTCCTCCTGGACGTTGCAGAACAGCGCAATCTTGGCCTTGATTTCTTTGGAGAGAAACCGGTCAGTACGGCACAGCAGGATGTCGGGCTGGATCCCCACGCTCAGCAACTCCTTCACCGAGTGCTGCGTGGGCTTGGTCTTCAGTTCGCCGGCCGTACCGATCCAAGGCACCAGGGTGACGTGCACGAACAGCGTGTTCTCACGCCCCAGATCCTGGCGCATCTGGCGGATGGCTTCGATGAAGGGGAGCGACTCAATGTCGCCCACCGTCCCGCCGATCTCCACGATGCACACGTCCACGTCCTGCGCCACCTTCTTCATCGCCGCCTTGATTTCGTTGGTGACGTGCGGGATGACCTGGACGGTCTTGCCCAGGTAGTCGCCGCGGCGCTCTTTGGCGATGATCTGCTCGTAGATGCGGCCGGTGGTCCAGTTATTGTCGCGGGTGAGGCGGGCGTGGGTGAAGCGCTCATAGTGACCCAAGTCGAGGTCGGTCTCGGCGCCGTCGTCGGTGACGAAGACTTCGCCGTGCTGGAACGGCGACATAGTGCCGGGATCGACGTTCAGGTAAGGATCAAATTTCTGCAGGTTTACCTTCAGGCCGCGGCTCTCCAGCAGACACCCGATGGACGAAGCCGCCAGCCCCTTGCCTAACGAAGACACCACACCACCGGTCACAAAGATGTACTTGGCCGACATCTTTTCCTCACCCTAGATTGTTGATTGGAATGGTGCGCCTGGGAGGGGAGCACGATCAATTATGACAGAACCCGCCCCCGTGCGCTAGAGGCGGCGGGTGACCGAGTATCTCAAGCTGAGAAGCAAGTACCCTCGGGCCCTATTGGCCTCTTGTTTAATCACTCCGGAACTTGCCCTCTCAATTCTCTTGACTCAAAATGAGATTTTGGGTTAGTTTTCAGTGACTTTTCCCGTAACAGATAAACTGAATCCCAAGCTCATGGCCGCCGGAAATTCCGCCGACAGCTCCGCCATCTGGCACCCCACCGGCGCTTTCCGAAGAGTGTTGCACGAGCTTCAGTCGGCTGTACCCGATGCCCTCTTCCACCAGTTCCCGGCCACCTTCTGCGGCCCGGCGCGGGAGTTCTTCGGCACCGATGCGGTCTATTACTTCGAACGGGTCTCCGACGAACTAGTCGCAACCCATTGCGACGGGGATGGTTGCAGCGACCGCCTGCGCTTCAAGCTGGATGAGGCCGGGCCTCTGGCGGAGGCTCTGGGTGCCGGAAGGACGGTCTATTTCAACGACCCGGAACCAGCCACTAACCCCCTTGCCAGCCAATTACGGGCCAACGCTGTCATGGTATCGCCGCTGACCACCTCAGGCGAAGTGGTTGGCGCCTTCATATTTGCTTCCGCCACCCCGGGCTTCTTCACCGACGAGCTGGCTTCTACTGCCACGCTGCTGGTCGGCTATGGAAACGCTGTGGCGGAGGCCACGCGGCTACGCCAGGCGTCGCGCGAGGAGACGCGGCGAGCGGAAAACCTGATGAGCCTGGCGCGGGACTTGAGTTCCTCGCTGGGGCTGCCCGATTTTGTGCGCAGCTTCGTAACCCGTGCCGCCGACATGCTGGGCGCCCGCGCCGGGGCCCTTGCACTGAATAACGGCAAGGCCCTCGAAACAGTAGAGATCCTCGGGAAACAACTGCCCGACAAGAGTACCCGCGGTCGCCTCAACGCCGCCCTGCGTGAGCTGGCTGCAGCCCGCACCGAGCCGGTCATTACGGCACCGGCGTCGGAACTTTTGGGGTCGTTGCTGGCCGCGGCGCTGAGCTGGCGCGATGTGGTGGTGGCGCGGTTGATCGGCGCCGACAACGAACTGCTCGGCGTGCTTTGTCTCGCCGATCGCGACCGCGAGCTCTCTCCTGCCGACCGCAATCTGCTGCAGGCAGTCGCCGGACACGCTTCCGTCGCACTGGAGAATTCACGGTTGTTCTCGCGCATCGCCCAGTCCAACCGCCACTGGATGGAAATCTTCGATTCCATCACCGACTTCCTCGTCGTCCACGATGAAAACAATCGCGTGCTGCGGGTGAACCAGTCATTGGCGGAATTCATCGGCGTGCGGCCCTCGGAGCTCATCCGCATGAGCATGCGGGCGCTGGTATCGATGGCCACTGAGACCGGCACCCAGGCCTGTCCGTTCTGCCGCGTGGGGATGGAAAAAGATGACGAGTATATCCATCCCGTGCTGGAGCGCACTTACCTGGTCTCCACCTCGCGGGTGCGCGGCGCGCTGGGCGAAGGCCTCGAGACCATCCACGTGCTCAGAGACATCACCGACCGCCGTGAGGCCGAGCGCCGCTACCGCGAACTGTTCGACACCATCCAGGAAGGCATCTTCTTTTCTACGCCCGAAGGACGGTTTATCGAGGTCAACGACGCCCTGGTGCGGATGTTCGGGTACGGCAGCCGTGAGGAACTGCTGCAGGTTGACATCCCACGCCAGCTCTATCCCACGGGGGAGCAGCGGCAGGCTTTTCTGGAAGCCATCGAGCAGCGTGGGTTTGTGCGCAACTTCGAAGAGAGCCTGCGCCGCAAGGACGCCTCCCTCGTCCACACTCTGGAGAATGCCTTCGCGGTGCGCGATGCCCAGGGCCGCACCGTCCAGTACCGCGGTGTCATGCTCGACATCACCGAGCTCAAGACCTTTCAGGCACAACTGCAGCGCGAGCGCGACTTCAACACCAAGATCCTGAACAACACTCAGAGCATGATTCTGGTGGCGGACACCGCCGGGGTCGTCACCTATGCCAATCGCCGCTGCTTCACGGCCTGGGGCTACAAGGAAGACCAACTGCTGGGCCGGTCATTAATCGACTTGGCAGCTCCGGGCAAGCACCAGGTTTTCGCAGAAGCCCTCGACGCCACGCGCGGCGGTCAGCAAGTGGACAATCTGGAGGTCCCGCTGCTGCGCGGCGACGGTGGCATCAGCCATTTCTCCATCAACCTCAGTCCCATGCGCGACGAGCGCGGCGTCGTGGCCAGCGTGGTAGTGGTGATGTCCGACGTCACCGATGCCGCCATGCTGCAGGCCAAGCTGATGCACGCCGAAAAAATGGCGGCCGTAGGCCAACTGGTCTCCGGCGTCGCCCACGAGGTCAACAACCCGCTCACCGCCATTCTCGGCTTTGCCGACCTGCTACTCGACCAAAGTGATCTGCCCGGCTCCGCCCGCAAGGACCTGCAGGTGATCCTGCAGGAAGCGCAACGCACCAAGCAAATCGTGCAAAACCTGCTGCGCTTCGCCCGGCAAACTCCGGCACGCCGCCAGCCGGTGGTGCTCAACAGTATCCTGCGCCACACCCTGCAACTGCGCGCCTATGACTTCTCCAGCCACGGTCTGGAGGTGGGTGAGCGCCTCGACGAAGGCCTGCCGGAGGTGGTTGGCGACTCTCACCAGCTACAGCAAGTCTTCCTCAACATTCTCAACAACGCTTACGACGCCGTGCGCGAGACCGACCGGCCCGGCCGCATCGAAGTCGAGACGGCGCACCGTCACGGCTGGGTGGAAGTCATCTTCCGGGACAACGGCCCGGGCGTCGCCTTTCCCGACCGCATCTTCGATCCCTTCTTCACCACCAAGGAAGTCGGCAAGGGTACGGGGTTGGGACTGAGTATCTGTTACGGCATTGTGCACGAACACGGCGGGGAGATTACCTGCCTTAACAACCCCGATCAGCCCGGCGCCACTTTCATAGTCCGGCTTCCGGCGGTAGCGGAGGCCCAGACGTCAGTCGCGGCGGCAGGAGCACAGGCATGAGCACTACACAGGCGGCAGCGGCCAAATTACCGCTGCTTCTCGTCGAGGATGAACCCTCGGTGATGGAATTCATGCGCACCGCCTTGGAGCGCAAGGGCTACAAAGTGGTCTCTGCCCATTCTGGAGCGGAGGCCCTGCGCCTGCTCGGATCGGGCAGCTACCTCGGCGTCATCACCGATATGCGCACGCCGGGCGGGGTCAACGGCGCTGATGTCCACGCCTGGGTCGCGGCCCACCGCCCGGAACTGGTCGCGCGCATCATGTTCGTCACCGGCGACACCGTCAACGACGAGACCATCGCCATCCTGCGCGACACCGGCGCACCCTGCGTGGAGAAGCCCTTCCGCGTGCAGCAACTCATGTCCGTGGTCGAAAAGACCTTTGGGAAGGCGCCATGAGCCAGGACTACCGCATCCGCTTTCTCATCGTGGATGACGAACAGAGCATCCGCAAGCTCTGCATGCGTATCGGCGACTCTCTGGGCTTCGTGTCCTCAGAAGCCGACAGCGCTGAGGCCGCCCTCACCATGCTCGAGAGCCAATGCCCAGACGTGGTCATCACCGACCTCCGCCTGCCGCAGATGTCCGGGGTCGAGCTGCTGCAGCAGATCAAGACCCTGATGCCGCGCACCGAAGTCGCCATCATGACCGGACACGGCTCCATCGGCAGCGCCGTGGAGGCCATGCGCCTGGGCGCCTACCACTACATCACCAAGCCTTTCGCCATCGAGGAAATGAAACTCGTCCTGCTGCGCATGGCGGAGAAGGTACGGTTGGTCGATGAGCGCGACTTCCTGCGCGACAAGCTGGAGACTGAGATCCTGGTCGAGGAGATCACCGGCTCTTCCCCCAAAATCCAGGAAGTGCTGCGCCTCGTCCACCGCCTGAAGGACACTCGCACCCCAGTGTTGATCGTGGGCGAGAGCGGTACCGGGAAGGAACTCATCGCCCGCGCCATTCACTTCCGCGGCTCCTTCGCAAAGCGGCCTTTCGTGGCGGTGGATTGCGGGGCGCTTGTCCCCACCTTGATCGAAAGTGAACTTTTCGGTTACGAGAAGGGCGCTTTTACCGGCGCGCTGAAGTCCCGTTCGGGGCTGTTCCAGGCGGCCAACGGCGGCACCATCTTCTTGGACGAAATCGGCGAGTTGCCCATGGAGATGCAGTCCAAGCTGCTGCGCGTTCTCCAGGAAAAAGAGGTGCGCCCCGTGGGCAGCGATGAGCCCGTGCGCGTGGACGTGCGCGTGATTGCCGCCAGTAACCGTGACCTGGAAGCGGCCTACCGCACCGGCACCTTTCGCAAAGACCTTTATTTTCGGCTGAACGTCGTCACCGTCCACCTGCCCGCGCTGCGTGAGCGCAAGTCAGACATTCCCGCCCTGGTCCGCTGTTTCCTCGACCGCTATGCCCCCGACCACGATGTGCGCATTACGCCCTCCGCCACGACCTGCCTGCTGCAATACGATTGGCCCGGCAACGTGCGCGACTTGGAGAACTGCATCGAGCGCGCAGTCGCCCTGCGCAACAACAACACCATCGACGTCCCCGACCTCCCTCCGGCGCTGCGCAGCGCCCAGCCCCTCATCCCATCGCGGGGCTCCGAGCCCGCCTTCAACACCACTGACCTGGAGGAGATTGAGCGGGTCACTATCCTGCGCGTTTTTGAGCAGGTCAACGGCGACAAAACACTGGCCGGCAGGCTGCTGGGCATCAGCCGCGCTACCCTCTACCGCAAGCTTAAGCGCTACAACATTGGCCTAAGACCGCGCGCCGAGTCGTCCAAGGCCGCCGGAGTAGTCGCCGGCGCAGACTGAGACTTAGCTCGACTCTGTCTCAGCCTGAGACCAACGGCCCCTTGCTCCGCCGCGCCACCATCTCGGAACTTACTTAGTTTCTATGACTTAACCCCGGCCAGCGGGTTCGCGGTTTTGGCGACGCCCGTGCTCCTCTCACTTCAAAGTTTTCGCCCGAGGAATCCAGCCGTGTCCAGCCAAGATGCCGCCGTGTCGGTGGGCGTACCCGACTGCTCCTTACACGGCGAGCTATGATCTCAGCTTCGAAAAAACCGGCGACCGTGTCGGCGACCGACCTGGAGCAAGTTGCCGCGCAGTGGCGTTCTTGGCGCCGGCTTTATCCCTTCTATGTCCAGCTAGCGTTGCGCGCCGGGTTGGAAGAGAGGTGTCCGGAGCTGGAATCTCCCACCGACCGCGGCGACGTGGCAGCTATGGCCCGTGTGCTCGACTGGTTCCTGGACATGGACCAGCGTATCGGCGCCAGCGACCTGCGCCTGCTCTTGCAAACGAGGACATTGGGAACGGAAGAAAACCTCCGCGCTCTCATCGCCCACTTCCTCGCCAAGCCCCAGAAGACCGCGAGTGATCGCGACAAGGTGGACTTCCTGATGGTGCAGTACTTCGCTGCTTGCGCGCCTCACAGCATGCACGCCGCCGATTTCGGGCTGGAAGAGGTGGCCTACGTCATGGAGCCCGTGGTGGGTGAAGCCGTGCCCCTCGAGCCGGCCTGGCTGGCGCCCCTCAATGAGGCTCTGGCGGAGCTTGACGAGTGCCACAGCCTGCGCGACCTGCTCGAACGTCGAATTCTGTACCGGATTCGAGAACTGAAGAACTCCTCCGGTCAGATGTTCTTCGGTAGCGCCGCCATATTGGCGTTCACCCGCTTCAACTTCCAAATGCGTCGCGCTTTCTTCCGCTTGCTGCGCGCCGATCTCGATTTCATCCGCCATGGACTGCGCGAGCTGGAGCTTCGTGGTGTCGAAGCCCTGGACTGTGCGGGCACGCGGCTTGCTGAGCAGGAATCCCCGGCGCGGCTGCGCGAGATATGCAACAAATGGAAGCAACCGTTTCGCGCCGCCTACTCTGCCGGCCATGCGTTCGAGGAGTTGGTTAGCATTCGCACCGCCGTTGAGGAGGCTCTGGCTACTACCCCTGTTAGTTCGGCAGAAGAGGCGCTGCCGGTGGAAGCCACCGCCGTCGAATCGGACCCTGTCATCGCTCTGCTATCCGGAGCGCAGCTCTGCTGCACGGGAGAGGGCCTGCCGTGAACGGTTCTCAGATGAGAGTGTTCATCCTGGCTGACGATGCTGACTTTGGACGCACCGTAACGGCTCGCTGGCAAGCCGAGCGCGTGGTTCCAGCGTTCACCTTGCTGGGCAGCAAACAGGTTGCCGACGAGTCTCTGGTTGGCTGTGAGCTGACGATCGTCGGTCCCGTTAAGCATGATGCCATGTCGGTCGTTTTGAAGGCACTCGAATCGCATCCCGGCACGGCAATTTTGGTGACTGAAGAATCCGCGCTCCGACACTCGCTCCGGGCCGCACATCCGCGCCTGCTGATACTGGAACTGTATGACGGGTGGCTGGACTGCCTGGTGATGTTGGGAAGCGAGGTGCTCCGTCGCATCGAAGCCGAAGCCCGTGCTGCCGGCGCCGAGCGTGCCGCCAACTTCGACCGCCGGCACGCCACGCTTGGCTGCTACATGCTGGAAATGCGACATGGGCTAAACAATGCCCTCACCTCCGTCCTGGGCAATGCCGAGCTGTTGCTGCTCGAGCCGGGTGCTTTATCGGCGCAGGTGCGGGAACAGATGGAAACCATTCGCGACATGGCCATGCGCATGCACGAAGTCATGCAGCGCTTCTCCTCGCTCGAGTTCGAGCTGCAGCTCTCGGACAAGGTCGCGCGCACTGACCCGGGACGCCTGCTGGAATCGGCGGTGCGAACGTGAGCGTCGGATCGTGAAATCCATAGCCATTGCCGTTGAACTGACCGACCCGGAACTTGCCGAGCTGCGGGCATTGCTGGAGCAGCGCTCGGGCGTGGTCTTCGAGGGCAAGCTTGCAGATGACTTTGTCGGGCGCGTCCGCCAGCACATGGAAGCCAGTCGTTTCTTCAACGGGGTTGAACTGCTTCGCGCCCTACGTAACTCAAATAGCGAATACGAAAAGTTGCTCGCCCGCCTGCTGGGGTACGAGCCTGCGTTCTTCCGTTATCCCGAGATGTACCGCGCGCTGGCGGACGAGGTCCTGCCGGAGATTCGCGGCCGCAAGTTCTGGGACAATCCGCGCACGCTGCGCGTATGGAACGCGGGGTGCGGTTCGGGCGATGAGTCCTACTCCGTGGCCCTTGCGATCATGGACTCGTTGGACACAAGAGAGCCCTGGGCCGTCAGCATCCTGGCCACCGACATCAACCGGCAGGCGCTGCTCCATGCCGATCGCGGTGTATACCCGCACTCTGCCCTGCAGGCGCTCACCCCGCGGCAATTGGAAACCTACTTTGCTCGTGTTGGCGACCAGTTCCTCGTCAAGCCCAGCATTCGCAGAATGGTGAGCTTCGCTGCTGCCAATGTGACGCAGGACCAATCCATGGAGCCGGTGGATGTGATCTTCTGCTTCGACGTGCTCAGGTATCTGCCACAGAGCGAGCGCGCCACGGCGTTGCAGCGGTTTTACTCCCACCTTAAGCTCGGCGGCTATCTCTTTCTCGGTCCGGCAGACTCTGAAGCCAACCTCCCGGCGGGCTTCGAATGCCTGGACGGGAATGGACGCAAGTTGTACCGCCGGCCCGAGTCAAACGTTTCTGATCGTCTCGCTTAAGGTCATGCCTTCCGGCCTACAATAAGCCGCTCCGGACGGTTTTCCTTGGGAGGCTTGCTTGAAGCTCGCGCCGCTGAAGTTGGGCATCATCGGGTGCGGATGGGTGACGGAACATCGTCATCTGCCGGCGCTGCGCTCTCTGGGGCAGGCTGAAGTCGTTGGCGCTGCCGATATTGAAGCCGGCCGTCTGCAGCGCGTGGTGGAGCAGTGGCGCGTACCACGCGGCTACTGCGATTTTCGCGAGCTTCTCGATGATCGCCTTGTTGAGGCGGTCGCGATATGTCTCCCGGCACAGCTCCACGCTGAGGTGGCCGTGAATGCCTTGCAGGCGGGCAAGCACGTGATGATCGAGAAGCCGCTGGCGCTCTCCCTTGATGATTGCGACCGCGTGGTCGAGCGGGCAGCGAATTCCACTCTCAAGGCCATGGTCGGCTTCAACATGCGCTGGCACCGCCTGGTGCGGCGGGCGCGGGAAATGGTCGCGCAGGGCAGACTCGGTCGCATCGCGTCAATTCAAACCAGGTGGACGAGTGTGGTCCGCCGCATGCGCCAGGTTCCGGAATGGCGAAACCGGCGCGAACTCGGAGGCGGCGTGCTGTTTGAAATTGGCGTGCACCACTTCGACTTGTGGCGTTTCCTGCTGCACCGCGAAGTGGAGGAAATCTCCGCCTTCAGCCGCTCAGGAGAATGGGCCGACGAAACTGCCGTGGTCACCGCACGACTGAGTGACGGCGTGCTGGCAGCTTCAGTGTTTTCTGACCATGGCGGCGCGAGCCACGACCTGGAAATCTGTGGCGACGCCGGAAGGCTGCAGATTGCGTGCTACCGCTCAGAGGGCTTGCAGTTTCATCCCGCCGGACGTTCCCAAGGTCCGTTGGGCCGCCTGCAAGAATTGGCGTCCACGGTAAAGGAGTCGTGGCGCGGATTGCCGGCGGCGCTTCGGGGAGGAGACTACGTTGACTCGTATCGGCAACAATGGCGCCATTTCATTCATGCTATCCAGACCGATACGCCGGTCGAATCTTCTGTCGAGGACGCTAGCTGCGCCGTGCAGGTGATGCTGGCTGCGGCGCAATCGGCCTCCCTGGGGCGGCCCGTCAAGATTGCAGAGGCGCGCACCGCGGCGGCGGGAGCAGCCCAGCACACTTCAGGCCGATGAACAAGGGAAACGCACTAATGGCGAACCAGACGGCAACAGACCGGCGCGCAGCAACCGCCGCTCCCGAAATGTCGGTGGTAATTGTCACCCCCGACCGCTACGAAACCATCCGCAAAGCGGTCGGCCATGTGCGCGCCCAGACCGCCAGAGACCGCCTCGAGTTAATCATCGTTGCACCCAGCTTGGACGCGCTCGGGGAATGCCATCTTGAGCTCAAAGAATTTGCATGGTTCCGGTTGGTTGAAGCCGCTCAGATTCAGTCCGTTTCTGCGGCCCACGTCCTGGGAATCCGCGAGGCCAGCGCTCCGGTGGTAGCGCTGGTGGAGGAGCACGTTTATCCCGATCCGGACTGGGCGGAGGCCCTGATTCGAACGCACCGCCAAGGCTGGGCTGCGGTCGGGCCGGCGGTTCGGCCCGCCAACCCAACCAGCACTATGAGTTGGGCCGATTTCCTCATTTCCTACGGACCCTGGATGGAACCCGCAGCCGCGGGCACCAGGGAACATCTTCCCGGACACAACAGCTCCTATAAGAAGGCGGTCCTGCTGGCATACGGGCCAGACCTTCAGGACGTGATGGAGGCTGAAAGTGTCCTGCACTGGGACCTCCGGAGGAAAGGACACCAGCTCTATCTCGAACCCGCTGCCAGGATCGCGCATGTGAACTTCGAGCGCCTGTCTCCCTGGCTTGGGGCGGCGTACTACAGCGGGCGCATGTTCGCCGCCACCCGCGCGCGTAGCTGGTCGTGGCTGCGGCGACTGCTCTATGCCGGCGGCGCGCCCCTGATTCCAATCGTGCGTTTCTGGCGGATACTGGCGCAAGTGTGCCGCTCCGGCCGCTGGCGCGGTATCCCAATTGGCACCCTCCCACTGGCGGCTTTGGGATTGATCACCAGTGCCTTGGGAGAAATGACCGGCTACACTTTGGGTACGGGTAAGGCAAAAGAGAAGGCTGGCAAGTTTGAGTTTCACCGCCTGCAACATGTCCTAACCCGTGGAAGAAAGGCCGAGCCGTAACCACTCCGGATCACCGTGACCCAGCAGACGCCAACTTTCTCGGTGATCATCCCCACCCATAATCGTCCGGGACAACTGGCAAGCTGCCTTGAGTCGCTCGCCCGACAGAACTATCCCCGCGAACACTTCGATGTCGTGGTGGTGGACGACGGCAGCCGTGAGCCACTGACTGCCCTAGTCGCTCCTTTCCAGCCCCGCATCGACGTCAGCCTGCACCGGCAGCCGCGCACCGGCCCGGCCGCGGCCAGGAACACAGGCACTAAACTTGCACGCGGCCAGTTCCTGGCCTTCACCGATGATGACTGTGAGCCTGCACCGGATTGGCTAGGCAGCCTGGCGGCGAGTTTTGCCGCCGCGCCCGACCACGTCATCGGTGGCCGGACCATCAACACACTTGCGGACAACCCCTACTCCAGAACAAGCCAGGCAATCGTGGATATCGTGTACACCTATTACAACTCCGACGGTTTCGGGGCGCGTTTCTTCGCCTCCAACAACCTTGCGGTGCCGGCAGAGCACTTTCGCCAACTTGGGGGCTTCGATCCAAGTTTCACCACGTCGGAGGACCGGGATTTTTGCGATCGCTGGCTGCGCAGAGGTTTGCGCATGGCCTACGCTCCCCAAGCCGTGGTGCATCACGCGCATGTCCTGACGCTGAGCAGCTTTTGCCGGCAACATTTCCACTATGGTCGCGGCGCCTTCCGCTTTCACAGGGCGTGCGCCGGGCGCGGGGCGAAACAGCCGGTCCCGGATCTGGATTTCTACCGCTCTCTTCTTCGCTGGCGCGGCGGAGGCGAGGCGAGCGGCATGTCGCAAGTGGCTTTGCTCGTGGTGTGGCAGGTTGCCAACGCGGCTGGGTTCTTTTGGGAAGCGATGCGGCAGCAGCTTTTCACCAACACTTCACCGACGGACAGCATCTCAGGTAAGTAGCCGCTCGTCGACAGCTTGCAACATAATGGGAAGACATTTTCTCCGCTCGACCGTCATATTGGTATGAAGTTCCGCACATTCGCGATTGCCTCTGCTCTGATCATGGCTTTGTTCCTGTTCGCGCAGCGGCACAATTCCGCTGTGCCGCAGACCCAGTTCGCGCGCGTCCTCGACCTCACTCATCCCATAAGCGAGAAGTCGCCGAATTGGGAAGGGACGGCCAAGTCGCCGTTCCAGGCACGGGCCTTGGGTGACCTCGAGCGCGACGGCTACTTCTCGCGTCACATCTCATTGCCGGAGCACTTCTCCACCCACATCGACGCCCCAGCGCATTTCGCCCGCGGCGCCTGGACGGTGGACCAGATCCCGCCCGAGCGCTTGCTGGCGCCGCTAGTGGTGCTGGACGTTGCCGAAAAGTGCAGGAGCAATGCCGACTATCAGGTTACGCCTGAGGACATCGCGGCCTGGGAACAGACCCACGGGCAGGTCCCGCCGGGCGCCGTGGTGATGGCCCGCACGGGATGGAGCGCGCGTTGGAACTCGATGCAGAGCTACCGCAACGCCGACCGCAACGGCGTCAAGCACTTTCCTGGTTTTGCCGTGGACACGGTGAAGTTTCTGGTGGAAGCCCGCAAGATTTCCGGCCTGGGCATCGACACCCTCAGCGTCGACTACGGCCCCTCAGACAAGTACCCCGTGCACCGCTACACCGCTCCTCACGACGTCTACCATCTGGAGAACGTGGCGCTGGAAGGCGCGCCGGCAGCGGGAGCAATCGTGGTCGTCGCTCCCGCCAAGCTTGAGGGCGGCTCCGGCGGCCCGGTGCGCATCTACGCGCTGGTCAGATAATCCTCGCACCATTCACTCAGCCAGCAAGCTCATCTTCCACCACCCGTAGCTGAGCACCTCGCGGACCACAAGAGCGAACCTTTGCCACCGTGTGGCCGGCCGCGATTCCGGGCGCGGCGAACCGTACACCGTGAACCCGTGCCGCTCCAGCATCTTCTTGATTCGAAAAATATGATAGCCGTCGCTGACCGCGGCGCAGCTCGTCATCCCGTTGGCTTTCATGATTGCGGCCACGCGCTCCACCGCCTGCTCGGTATCGTCGCTCTGCGTTTCCGCGATGATTTGTTGCTCCGGAACGCCGCGGCTTTGTAGATAGCTCAGCCCCACACCTCCTTCGGTGAATGTAGGATCGCCGCCGTGTCCGCCGGTGGTGATGACAATCGGCGCCACGCCCCGTTGGTAGAGCGCATAGGCGTGGTCGAGGCGCGCCCGCCACACAGGCGAAGGCCTTCCAGCGTACTCCGCCGCACCGAAAACCACGATGGCATCCGCCCGGCGGGCTTCATCCCGCCACGATTGCCGTTGTATGCGCACAAAGGTGATTGCCGCCAACATCACCATGAGGAAGGCCGGCAGTCCCAGGAACAGGACAAGCGATCTTGTACGGCGGCTCACTTGGAGGATGGCGGTCCGAGACGGGCGCGCAGAGCGGTCATTCTTGGGCGAGAAAGTCGCGGATTTCCTGGGCGCTGATGGCGCCTTCGCGTAGCACGCGCCATGGGTGCTCTTTATCGGTGAGGTCCACGATGGTGGACGCCACGTCGCGTGGCGAAGGGCCGCCATCGACGATGATTGCGATGCGGTCGCCGAGCTGCTCGCGCACGCCGCTGGCGGTGGTGCACTCGGACGCGCCACTGATGTTGGCCGAGGTCGCGGTCACCGGCACCGCGGCGGCGCGGACCACCTCAATCGGGATTTTTGCCGCCGGCACGCGCAAAGCCACGTTGCCGGTGTTGGCCGTCACTTTCAGCGGCAGCCGCGACGCCGCCTTGACGATCAGCGTCATCGGCCCCGGCCAAAATCTGCGCGCCAGCTTGTAAAAGATTTCCGGCAGCGGCTTGGTCAGCTCCTCGGCCTGGTCCACGCTTTCGATCAGCAACGACAGAGGCTTGTGCTTGGAGCGCGACTTGACGTCGTAGATGTGCTCCACCGCGCGCAGGTTGAAAGGGTCGGCCGCCAGCCCGTAGAAGGTGTCCGTCGGCATACCCAACACCCGGCCCGCCCGGATCTGCTCCGCCACGTAGCTGATCAGTTTGGGCTCCGGATTTTCGGCATTGATCCTGAGGATTTCCGCGGGCAAGTTGGCGTCCTTTGCGCAGGCTCCGGCCTCCGCAGGAGAGACTTAGCTCGACGCGAAAACTAACATATCGTATCGCCACCTGCAAGGATTCGCACTCCCGTCCATAGCTGAGCGCCAGCGTATGATGACGCGATGCGGACTCGGGACCGCCTGCGCCCCGTCGCCAGCCGGCAAAACGCTTTGGTCAAGGAACTGCGCCGCGCGTTTTCGAGCGGCGACCGCACCGCCGACGGCCACTGCGCCATCGAAAGCGTCCGCATCCTGGAAGAGGCCATCCGCAGCGGCCTCCGCTTCCGTGCCGTGTTCTTTCGGCAGTCGTCTCAGGATGTCGCCAATCGCCTGCTGCCGCAGCTCGGCGCCCACGTCGAGACCCTCATCCTCCCCGACGACGTCTTCGCCAGCGCCGTCGCCACCGAAACCCCGCAGGGGGTTGCCGCCCTGGTCAAGGTAAAGGAGTTTGATCTCGACGACGCTCTCCGCGCGCCCGAGCCGCTGATGCTGGTCGCCAGCGGCATCCAGGATCCCGGCAACCTGGGGACGATGCTGCGCTCCGCGGAAGCTTTCGG